>NZ_JAMZIK010000160.1 GCF_024178315.1 Siccirubricoccus soli
GGTCGTTGCGGCCCAGTCTTGGCGAGACGCGCCGCCCCGGCAAGGGCTGGACCGCGCCACGGAGCAGCGTAGTCTGCGCATCATGACGACCCCGCCCGAGACCCCGAGCTTCCGCCTGGATGGCCGCCGCGCCCTGGTGACCGGCGCCGGCCGCGGCATCGGCCTCGCCGCCGCCGCGGCGCTGGCCGGGGCCGGGGCCGCCGTGACGCTGGCCGCCCGCAGCGCGGCCGAGATCGAGGCCGCCGCCGCGGCGATCCGCGACGCGGGCGGGCAGGCGGACGCTTTGGTGCTGGACGTGGCCGATGTGCCGGCGGTGCAGGCCGCGATCGCCGCCCGCCCCGCCTACCACGCCTTCGTCAACAATGCCGGCACCAACCGCCCGGCGCGGTTCCAGGATGTCACCGTCGAGGATTACGACGCGGTGATGGCGCTGAACCTGCGCGGCTGCTTCTTCGCCGCCCAGGCGGTGGTGCGGCGGATGATGGCGGAAAGGGTGCGGGGGAGCATCATCAACATCTCCTCCCAGATGGGCCATGTCGGCGGGCCGAATCGCGGCGTCTACTGCGCCAGCAAATGGGCGATGGAGGGCTGGACCAAGGCCATGGCCATCGATCTGGCGCCGCATGGCATCCGGGCCAACACCATCGGCCCCACCTTCATCGAGACGCCGCTGACCAAGCCCTTCTTCGAGAAGCCGGAATTCAAGGACTGGGTGCTGTCCAAGATCAAGCTGGGGCGGATCGGCCAGGTGCAGGATCTGATGGGGGCGGTGGTCTTCCTCGCCTCCGACGCCTCGGCGCTGATGACCGGCTCCGCCATGCTGGTGGATGGCGGCTGGACCGCGGAATGAGAGAGGAGAGGGCAGGGTGGCACGCTGGCTGAAGACGAGCATCCCCGCCGCCGACAAGGCGGAGGCGGATGCGAAGGTGCGGGCCACGGTCGAAGGGCTGCTGGCCGATATCGCGCAGCGCGGCGATGCGGCGGTGCGCGAGATGTCGGTGAAGTTCGACAAATGGGACCGTGCCGATTACCGGCTGACGGATGCGGAGATCAAGGCCTGCCTGGACCAGCTCACCGGCCAGGATCTGGAGGATATCCGTTTCGCCCAGGCCCAGGTGCGCAATTTCGCCGAGAAGCAGAAGGCGGCGCTGCAGGACATCGAGGTGGAGACGCTGCCCGGGGTGGTGCTGGGGCACAAGAGCATCCCGGTGAACTCGGTCGGCTGCTACGTGCCGGGGGGCAAGTATCCGCTGCTCGCCTCGGCACATATGTCCGTGGTGACGGCGAAGGTCGCGGGTGTGCCGCGCATCGTCACCTGCGCCCCGCCCTTCGAGGGCAAGCCGGCCCCGGCCATCGTCGCGGCGCAGCACCTGGCCGGGGCGGATGTCATCTACTGCCTCGGCGGTGTCCAGGCGGTGGGCGCCATGGCGCTGGGCACCGAGAGCATCGCGCCGGTCGACATGCTGGTCGGCCCCGGCAATGCCTTCGTGGCGGAGGCCAAGCGGCAGCTCTATGGCCGCGTCGGCATCGACCTCTTCGCTGGCCCGACCGAGACGCTGGTCATCGCCGATGAGACGGTGGATGCCGAGATGTGCGCCACCGACCTGCTCGGCCAGGCGGAGCATGGGCCCACCAGCCCCGCCATCCTGCTGACGGATTCGGAGAAGCTGGCGCGGGAGACGATGGCGGAGGTGGAGCGGCTGCTGACCATCCTGCCCACCGCCGGCATCGCCCGGCAGAGCTGGCGCGACTATGGCGAGGTGATCCTCTGCGACAGCCTGGAGGAGATGGTGAAGGAGGCCGACCGCATCGCCTCCGAGCATGTCCAGGTGATGACGCGGGATGACGACTACTTCCTGAAGAACATGACCAATTACGGCGCGCTCTTCCTCGGGCCGCGCACCAATGTCTCCTATGGCGACAAGGTCATCGGCACCAACCACACCCTGCCGACTCTGAAGGCGGCGCGCTACACCGGCGGGCTGTGGGTGGGGAAGTTCCTCAAGACCGTCACCTACCAGCGCGTGCTGACCGACGAGGCCAGCGCCTCGATCGGCGAAATCTGTTCCCGCCTCTGCATGCTGGAAGGCTTCGCCGGCCATGCCGAGCAGGCCAATATCCGCGTCCGCCGCTATGGCGGCCGCAACATCCCCTACGCCACCGCGGCGGAGAAACGCTGAATGCTCCTCGACCTGCTGTTCCGCGATGCCAGGCTGCCGGATGGCGCGGCCGCCGATGTCGGCGTGAAGGAAGGCCGCATCGCGACCATCGGCCACCGCCTGGTGGCGGAGGCGGCGGAGGTGGTGGAATGCGGTGGCCGGCTGCTCTCTCCCGGCTTCGTCGAGACGCATATCCATCTCGACAAGACCTGCACCATCGACCGCTGCGCCTGCGAGACCGGCCGCTTCCCGCACCACGCGATGGAGCGCACCAGCGCCATCAAGCACACCTTCACGGTCGAGGACGTGAACGCTCGCGCCCGGCGGACGCTGGAGAAATGCATCAGCCACGGCACCACGCTGATGCGCACCCATGCGGAGGTCGATCCCAAGGTCGGGCTGCGCGGCTTCGAGGGGGTGAAGGCGCTGGTCGAGGCTTATAAATGGGCCATCGACATCGAGATCTGCGTCATGCCGCAGGAAGGCATGCTGAACAATCCCGGCACCGAGGAGCTGATGGTGGCGGCGCTGCGCAACGGCGCCCGCGTCATCGGCGCCGCGCCGACCTATGACAGCGACCCGGCCGGGCAGGTCCGCCGGGTGTTCGAGCTGGCGCGGGAATTCGACGTCGATATCGACATGCATGTCGATAGCGGCTCCTCCGCCCAGCATCTGGATACGCGGCTGGTCTGCGAGCTGACGGAGAAGTACGGCTGGGGCGGCCGCGTCGCCTGCGGCCATCTGACGAAACTCTCCGTCATGCCGCTGCCGGAGCTGGATGAGATGGCGAAGCGCATGGCCGATGCCGGCGTGGCGCTGACCGTCCTGCCCTCGACCGACCTCTATCTCGGCGGCCGGGACAAGGACCACCGGATCGAGCGCAGCGTGGCGGATGCCAACCGGCTGCACCGCATGGGCGTCACCTGCTCCATCTCCTCCAACAACATCCTGAACGCCTTCACCCCGCTGGGCGACGGGCAGCTCATCCGCCAGGCCAACCTCTATGCCAACGTCGTCCAGCACGCGATGCGGGACGATCTCCGCGACACCTGGGCGATGTTCACCAGCAATTCGGCGAAGCTGATGCGGCGCACGGAGTACGGCATCGCGGTGGGCAACCCGGCGGATCTGGTGCTGGTGGATGCGCCGGACACGGTTGCAGCCATCCGCGAGGTCGCGCCGGTGCTGGCCGGCTTCAAGCGCGGCCGGCGGAGCTTCACGCGTACGCCGGTGGTGCTACACAGGCCCGGCTGACAAGGAACACGTCCATGGCCCCAGGCCCCGACACCCCGCTGCCCGCATCCTCTTCGCGGGAGGGCTGACCGGATGAGCAGCGTCACCGATCGCCGGCTGCGCTTCCGCCAGGTGCTGGCCGGCAATGTCTGTGTGCATCCCGGCTCGGTCTATGACCCGATGTCGGCCCGCATCGCCGAGGAGCTGGGCTTCGAGGTCGGCATGTATGCCGGCTCCACCGCCTCCCTCACCGTGCTCGGTGCGCCGGATCTGATCCTGCTGACCCTCAGCGAGTTCGCCGACCAGGCGCGCCGCATCTGCCGCGCGGCGAAGACCCTGCCGGTGCTGGTGGATGCCGACCACGGCTATGGCAATGCGCTGAACGCCATGCGTGCGGTGGAGGAGCTGGAGACCGCCGGCATCGCCGCCATGACGCTGGAGGATACGGTGCTGCCGCGCCCCTTCGGCGACGGCAAGGTGACGCTGATCAGCCTGGAGGAGGGCCTGGGCAAGGTGCGCGCGTCGCTGGCGGCGCGGGACGATCCCAGCTTCTGCATCGTCGCCCGCAGCGGCGTCGTCGCGGTGAACGGTATCGAGGACGCGGTGGCCCGCACCAAGGCCTATACCGAAAGCGGCGCCGATGCCCTGTTCTACACCGGCATCCGCACCCGGGCGGAGCTGGATGCGGTTTCCGCCGTCGCCACCCTGCCCATCATCCTGGGCGGCGTCGACACGCCGGAGCTGAACGACAGATCCTACCTCGCCGCCCGCGGCGTGCGCATCGCCCTGCAGGGCCACCAGCCGATCCAGGCAGCGCAGCGCGCGGTGTACGAGACACTGAAGGCGCTGCGGGAGGGGGTGGCGCCGCGCGACCTGACGCTGGTGCCGAAGGACGATTTGATGGCACGCGTGACCCGCGACGCCGACTACAAGCGCTGGACGCGCGACTATCTGGAGGGATCCAAGTGATGAGCACCGACGCCGAAAGCCCCTTCCAGACGCTGCATGAATTCGTCAAGGAAGCGAAGTCCCGTCTCAGCCCCGGCAATTGGGACTACCTGGTCGGCGCCACGGAGACCGAGACGACGATGCTGCGCAACCGCGCGGCGATCGACGCCCTGGCCTTCCGGCCGCGGGTGCTGCGCGACGTCTCCTCCATCGACCTCTCCGGCCGTTTCCTCGGGCGGAGGATCACCCTCCCGGTGATGCTGGCGCCGGTCGGCGGCCTCGAGAATTTCGACCCCGAGGGTGGTGCGCCGGCGGCGCGCGCGGCGGCGGCCTATGGTGTGCCCATCATGGTCTCCTCGGTCTCCATGCCGGGGCTGGAGCCGATGGCGCAAGCGGGGAAGGGGCCGAAGGTCTTCCAGCTCTATGTCCGCGGCGACGGCGACTGGATCGACGAGATCGGCAAGCGCGCCATCGATGCCGGCTACGACGCCTTCTGCTTCACCGTGGACACCGCCATCTACAGCCGGCGGGAACGCGACATCGCCAAGCGCTTCGTCAAGCCCTGGCGCGTCCGCGCCACCGGCCAGCATTTCCAGGCGGCGCTGAACTGGGACGACATCAAGCGCTTCAAGGACCGCTTCCCCAACATCCCGGTGGTGCTGAAGGGCATCGCCACGGCCGAGGATGCCTTGCTCGCGGTCGAGCATGGCGTCGAGGTGGTCTATGTCTCCAACCATGGCGGGCGGCAGCTCGACCATGGGCGCGGTGCCATCGCCGTGCTGCCGGAGGTGGTGAAGGCGGTGAACGGCCGCGCCAAGGTCTGGGTGGATGGCGGCTTCAGCCGCGGCACGGATGTGGTGAAGGCCATCATCCTGGGCGCCGAGCTGGTCGGCCTCGGCCGGCTCTACTGCTACGCCCTGGCGGCGGCGGGGGAAGCTGGCGTCGCCCGCATGCTGGAACTCCTGGCGACCGAGGTACACGAAGTGCTGGGGCTGCTCGGCGTGACCAGCTTCGGCCAGCTCGACGGTAGCTACCTGCATCCGGTGGAGCCGCTCGTCACGCCGCATGTCCACAGTGCATTTCCGCTGACGAACCTCAGCGATCCGGGTTATCGCTGAACCGGACGCGGCGGGGCTCAGACCCCCGCCGCGTAGCCATCCCGCTGCGGGTCGGCGCCGCCTTCCGGCATGCCCTCCCACAGCGAGATCCCGTGCACGCCGGCGAAGGCATAGCTCTGGTAGCTGCGCTTCGTTGCATAGCCCATGGCTTGCAGCGCCTTCTCCGTCGCGCGCGGGATGCGGTTGGATAGGTCGATGGTCTCGCTGGTGGCGGAGAAACGCGGCGCCATCACCGCCTCCTGCATCCCCATGCCCCAGTCCAGTAGGTTCAGCAGCACCTGCGCCACCGCGACCGTGATCCAGGCGCCGCCCGGCGCGCCGAGCGTCGCCACCGGCCTGTCCCCGTCCAGCACGATGCTCGGCGTCATCGAGGAATAGCGGCGCTTGCCAGGCGCGATGGAGCCGGCGCGGCCCGGCCGCGGGTCCATCCAGTTCATCGCGCCGTTCAGCATGAAGCCGGTGCCCGGCGGGATGAGGCCGGAGGGCACCGCCAGCGTATGGGTCAGCGAGACCACCATCCCCTCGGCATCCACGCAGGAGACATGGGTGGTGTTCGGCGGGTCCGATGTGGCGCGGCTCAGGCTCGCCCGCTCGCCGCGGCGGATGCGCGCGGCGCATTCGTCGGCATAGGCGCCAGAGAGCAGCCTTGCCACCGGCACATCCTGGAAGGCCGGATCGCCGACATGCGCTTCCTTGTCCAGGCCGGCGATCTTCATCGCCTCCGCCACCACCCGGATATAGGCCGGGGTGTTGTGGCCCAGCGCGACCAGATCAAAACGCTCCAGGATGCGCAGCATCTCCCCCACCACCACGCCGCCGGCCGGCGGCTCCGGCAGGGCCAGGGTGAAGCCGCGATAGGGCACCTTCAGCGGCGCGCTGACCGCCGGGCGGAAGCCGGCGAGGTCGGCGGCGCTGATCAGCCCGCCCTTTGCCTCCATGGCGCGGATGATCTCCCGCGCGATCCCGCCCCCGTAGAATTCCGCCGCGCCGCCGCGGGCGATGCGGCCGAGCGTCGCCGCCAGGGCCGGGTTCCGCACCTGCTCCCCCAGCCGCTTCGGCGTGCCGTCCGGCCGCAGATAGAGCGCCCGCCCATCCTCGGTATAGCCGAGCTTCTCCACATAGCTCAGCCGGCCATAGGGGCGCTCGTCCAGGGTGAACATGGCATGGACATGCGGGCGGATGATCCAGCCTTCCTCGGCGAAGCCGATGGCCGCCTCGAACAGGCTGGCCCAGGGCTTGCGGCCCAGCGCTGCATGCGCATCGGCAAAGACGCGCAGCGCGCCGGGCACCGTCACCGCCAGCGGCCCCAGCTCGTTGGCGTAGTTCTTCACCCGGTAGCCGAAGCCGTCGCTGCATTCGCCGAGGAAATCCGCCGCCCACATCTCCGGCCGCGCCGCGGCGGGGCAGGTGCCGAGGCCGTTGATCACCTGATGTGTGCCGCTCCTCGGATCGAAGACCTGCAGGGTGGCGATGCCGCCGATGCCGCACATCATCGGGTCCACCACGCCCTGGGTCAGGGCGCAGGCCAGCGTCGCATCCAGCGCGTTGCCGCCGGCGGCCAGCATGGCGGTGCCGGCCTCCACCGCCTCCGGCTGCGGGGCCACGATCATCGCTTTCGGTACGGGCAGGCGGCGGGCGGGGCGGGGCATGGCGCGTCTCCCTCTTCACGCGCCAGCTTCGCGCCGGCACGATGCCAGGCGCAAGCCTGGAGCCCGCCTGATGCGCATCCTGATCGCCGGCCTTTCGCATGAGACCAACACCTTCTCCCCGGTGCCGACGCCGCGGGAGCGCTTCTGCCGGGATGGCAAGACCCTGCTGGAGGGCAAGGCGGCCCTCGACTTCTTCCGCAACACCGGCACCTGCATCGGCGGCTTCCTGAAGGTGGCGGAGGCGGCGGGAGCGGAGGTGGTGTGTTCCATCGCCGCCCACGCCCCGCCCTCCGGCGCCGTGCAGCGCGCCGCCTATGACGGCTTCTGCGAGCGGATCTGCGCCGATGTGGCCAAGGGCGGCTGGGACGCCATCCTGCTGGACCTGCACGGCGCCATGGTGGTGGAAGGCTTCGAGGATGGCGAGGGCGAGCTGATGCGCCGCATCCGCGCCGTGGATGCGAGGACGCCCATTGCCATATCCTACGACATGCACGCCAATATCTATCCGGACATGGTGGAGCGGGCGACGGTGACGGCCGGCTACCACACCTATCCGCATGTCGATCAGGGCGAGACCGCTGCCCGCGCCGCTGCCGTGCTGCTGCGCGCCATGAAGGGCGAGGTGACGCCCGTCACCGCCTGGGGCCGCGCCCCGATGCTGCCGCATGTCATGGCCCAGGGCACCCATGCCTATCCCAACAAGGAGCTGCAGGCCATGTGCCGGCAGTGGGAGGAGAGCGGCCGCGCCCTGACCGCCAGCCTCTATGTCGGCTTCCCGCATGCGGATATCGAGGGCGCCGGCCTCTCCGCCGTCGTCACCACCGATGGCGACAAATCCGCGGCCGAGGCGATGGTGCAGGAACTGCTGGACTTAGCCTGGAAGGCCCGCGAATCCTTCGTCTTCCGCCCGGAGCCGCTCGGCGAATCCGTGGCCAAGGCGAAGGCCCTGGCGGCCCAGGGCGGCGACCTGCCGGTGGTGATGCTGGACCATTACGACAATTGCGCCAGCGGCGGCACCATGGACACCACGGAGGTGCTGGCGGAAATTCTCCGCCAGGGCCTGACGGATGTCGCCTTCTTCGGCATCTGCGACAAGGCGGCGGTCGAGGCCTGCCTCAAGGCGGGACCGGGCGCCGAGATCACCCTCGACATCGGCGGCAAGCTGCCCATGCCGGCGCTGCCGCAAAGCTCGAAGCCGCTGACCGTCACCGGCACGGTGAAGACCATCTCCTCCGGCACCTTCGTCACCAAGGCCGGGCTCTCGCCGGGCCTCAAGGTCTTCATGGGCCCGACGGTGGTGCTGGACACCGGCACCGTCGAGATCGTGCTGGTGACGCGGCAGATCGAGCCGGTCTCGCCTGACATGTTCCGCATCCTCGGCATCGAGCCGCGCGACAAGAAGGTGCTGGCGATCAAGAGCCGGGTGCATTGGCGCGCCGCGCTGGGCCCGCTGGCGCGGGAGATCGTGGAATGCGCCGGCGTCGGCGTCTGCACCTCGGACTTCAGCCAGCTCAAATTCGAGAAGGTGCGGCGGCCGATCTACCCGCTCGATCCCGGCACCAACGGATAGCGGGCTGCGCCGCAGCATGGCAGGCTGCGGCGGAACACGGGGAAGGGCAGGGCGATGGTGGTGCCGCTGATCGGCTATCTGGACCGGTTTTCCGCAAGGCCGGGGGAGCGGCTGGAGGTGAAGATCTCCTCCCAGCTCGATCGTCCCTTCAAGGCCGAGCTGGTGCGGGTGCGGCACGCCGATCCCAACCCGAACGGCCCGGGGATGAAGCTCATCCCGGTGCCGGCGGAGTGGGCGGGCGAGTACCCCTCCGTCGCCAAGCCGGTGCCGCTCGGCTCTCATGGCTGCGCTGCCGGCCGGCTGGCGCTGGGTGAGGCTTTCACCCTGCTGCTGCGGCTCTCGCCCTGGAAGCTGCGCGGCCCGGATCGGCCGCAGGTGGTGCTGGCCCTGGCCGGCACCGGCCGCAGCCTGACCCTTACCGCCGACAATACTGGCCTCGCTGCCAGCGTGACGCTGGACGGGAAGACCGTGCGCCTTGCCACCGCCGTACCCCTGCTGCACCGCCGCTGGTACGAGGTGGCGGTGACAATCGGCGAGGGACGCGTGACGCTGCGCCAGACGCCGCTGCAACGGAGCTGGGGCGTGGATGAGCGCGCCGCGGCCGAGGCCGCGCTGCCCATGGCCGATTGGTCCGGCGACTACGCCGTCACCCTGGGCGCCGCCCCCGACGCCACCGGGCATTTCAACGGCAGGCTGGAGGACCCGCTGCTGCTGCGCGGCACGCCGCTTGTGACGCTGGACTCGCCCGAGGCGCTGCTCGCCTCCGGCCGCGTCGCCGCCTGGTGGGATTTCTCCCTCGCCCAGGAAGGCGAGGCGGTCCTCGACCGCGGCCCCGCCGCGCTGCATGGTCGCTTCGTCAACCTGCCCACCCGCGCGGTCAAGGGCAGCCGTTGGACCGGTGAGGAGCATGCCTGGCGCCACGCGCCGCGCCACTACGCCGCTGTGCACCTGCATGAGGACGATCTGGAGGATTGCCGCTGGGCCACGGACTTCGTGGTGCCGATCCCGGAGGACATGCCGAGCGGCGTCTATGCCGTGCGCCTGACCTGCGGCGAGCACTGGGACATGATCCCCTTCTTCGTCCTGCCGCCCAAGGGTGTGGCGCGCGCGCCCATCGCCTATCTGGCGAACACCTTCACCTGTCAGGTCTACGCCAACTACGCCCGGCCGGAATTCCCGGAGACGCAATTGGCCAAGCGCGCCGCCTGGGGCGCCTACCCCTATTGCGGCAACCTGGTGCGCGACTACGGGCTCTCCACCTACAACAACCATCCGGATGGCAGCGGCATCTCGCTCTCCTCCCGCCTCCGCCCCATCATGAACATGCGGCCCGGCTTCCTGGCGGTGCCGGATGACAAGGGTTCCGGCCTTCGCCACCTGCCGGCCGACAGCCACCTGACCGACTGGCTGGAGGAGAAGGGCTTCGCCTACGACGTCATCACGGATGAGGATCTGGACAATGAGGGCTTCGAGCTGCTCTCGCGCTACAAGGTCGTCGTCACCGGCTCGCATCCGGAATACCACACGCCGGGCACGCTGGATGCGCTGCAGGAATTCGTGAACCGCGGCGGGCGGCTGGCCTATCTCGGCGGCAACGGTTTCTACTGGAAGGTGGCGCGGCGGCAGGACCGGCCGCATCTGCTGGAGATCCGCCGCGCCGAGGGCGGCATCCGCGCCTGGGCGGCGGAGACGGGCGAGTACTACAACCAGCTTGACGGCACGCTCGGCGGGCTCTGGCGCCGCAACGGCCGTCCGCCGCAGCTCCTCGCCGGCGTCGGCTTCAGCGGCCAGGGGAAGTTCGAGGGCAGCCACTACCGCGCGACGGAGGGCATCACCGACCCCCGCGCCGCCTGGATCTTCGAAGGCACGGGGGTGAAGCCCGGCGAGGAATTCGGCGGCTTCGGCCTGTCCGGCGGCGGCGCCGCGGGGTTCGAGCTGGACCGCGCCGACCCGCTGCTGGGCACCCCGCCCAACGCCCTCATCCTGGCGCGGAGCGAGGCGCATCAGGAGCATTTCGTGACGGTGCCGGAGGAGCTGCTGACCCATCTGACCACCGTCACCGGCGAGACGCCGGAGGCGCTGATCCGCGCCGAGATCGTCTATTTCGAGACGACGGGCGGCGGCGCCGTCTTCTCCACCGGCTCCATCACCTTCTGCGGGAGCCTTTCGCATGACGGCTACGTTAACCCGGTATCCCGCATCCTCGAGAACGTCCTGACCCGGTTCCAGGCATGACCCAGATGGCAGACAGCCCCAAGACCACCCGCCGCCAGGATTACACGCCGCCCGCCTTCCTGGTGGATACGGTCGAGCTGGCTTTCGAGCTCGACCCCAAGGCGACGCTGGTGCGGTCCCGCTTGGCGCTGCGGCGCAACCCGGCCGCGCCGCAGGACGCCAAGCTGCGGCTGGATGGCGAGGCGCTGGAGCTGCTGGAGGCGAAGCTGGATGGCGCGGCCCTGCCCGCCGGCCGCTACAGCCTGGGCGAGGATGGCTCCCTCACCATCTTGGACCCGCCCCAATCCGGCACGCTGGAGACCACGGTTCGCATCGTGCCGGAGAAGAACACCTTGCTCTCCGGCCTCTATACCTCGGGCGGCAACTTCTACACCCAGTGCGAGGCGGAGGGCTTCCGCCGCATCACCTTCTTCCCGGACCGGCCGGATGTCATGTCCCGCTACACGGTCACCATCACCGCCGACCGCACCCTCTGCCCGGTCATGCTCTCCAACGGCAATTCGGACGGATCTGGCCATGCCGAGGGCAACCGCCACTGGGTCCGCTGGGTCGATCCGCATCCGAAGCCGAGCTACCTCTTCGCCCTGGTCGCCGGCGACCTGATCAATGTCCATGACCAGTTCACGACGAAATCCGGCCGGCTTGTCTCGCTGAACATCTGGGTCCGCCGCGGCGATGAGGACCGCTGCGGCCACGCCATGGACAGCCTCAAGCGCTCCATGAAATGGGACGAGGATGTCTTCGGCCTGGAATACGACCTCGACATCTTCAACATCGCCGCCGTCTCCGACTTCAACATGGGGGCGATGGAGAACAAGGGCCTCAACGTCTTCAACACCAAATACGTGCTGGCCCAGCCAGAGACGGCGACGGATGGCGACTACCAGGGCATCGAGACCGTCATCGCCCATGAGTATTTCCACAATTGGACCGGCAACCGCGTCACCTGCCGGGACTGGTTCCAGCTTTCCCTGAAGGAGGGGTTGACGGTCTTCCGCGACCAGGAATTCTCAGCCGACCAGGGCAGCCGCGCGGTGAAGCGCATCCGCGACGTGCGTGGCCTGCGCGCGGCGCAATTCCCGGAGGATGCCGGCCCCATGGCCCATCCGGTGCGGCCGGACAGCTATATCGACATCGATAATTTCTACACCCCGACCGTCTACCAGAAGGGCGCGGAGGTGGTGCGGCTGCTGCATACCCGCCTGGGTGCGGAGGCGTTCCGCCGCGGCATGGACCTCTACATCTCTCGCAACGACAACCAGGCGGTGACGATCGAGGATTTCGTCGGCGCCATGCAGGAGGCATCGGGCGTCGATCTCAGCCACCACCTGCACTGGTACGACCAGGCCGGCACGCCGGAAGTGACGGCGGAGGACAGCTACGACCCCGCCACGCGCCGCTACACCCTGACGCTCCGTCAGCACACCCCGCCGACGCCGGGCCAGGCGGAGAAGGGCCCGCTGCCCATCCCGGTCGCGATGGGGCTGCTCGGCGCCGATGGGGCGGAACTGCCGACCCGCCTTGCCGGCGAGAACAGCGCGCAGAAGGGCACGCGGCTGCTGCTGCTGGACCAGGCGGAGCAACGCTTCACCTTCGAGGATGTGCCGGCGCCGCCCGTGCCCTCCCTGCTGCGCGGCTTCTCCGCCCCCGTCCGGCTGAAGGGCGTGCCGCAGGCGCGGCTGCGCTTCCTCGCGGTGCACGACACCGACCCCTTCGTGCGCTGGGACAGCGGCCAGCAATACGCCGCCGCCTTCATGCTGGAACAGGTGGCGCGGGTGCAGCGCGGCGAGGCCCCAGGCTTCGACCCCGCTCTGGCCGAGGCGGTCGCGAACACGCTGGACGGCGCCGGTGCCGACCCCGCCTTCGCCGCGGAAGCACTGGTGCTGCCTGGCGAGGGGTTCCTCGCCGACCAGATGCAGGTGGCGGACCCCGTCGCCATCCATCAGGTGCGCCAGGCCATGCGGCGGGAGATCGGCACCGCCTGCGCCGCGAAGCTGCGCGCCACCTATGAGGCGCTGACCGACACCGGCCCCTATCGCATCGACGGCCACAGCATCGGCCGCCGTGCCCTGCGCAATGCCTGCCTCGCCTACCTGACCGCGGCGGGGGACACCGCGCTGGCCGCGGCGCAGTACGATGCGGCGACCAACATGACGGACCAGCTTGCCGCCCTTTCCCTGCTGGCCGATACCGACAGCCCGGCACGGGAGAAGGCACTCGCCGCCTTCCACGCGAAGTGGCGTGGCGACGACCTGGTGCTGGACAAATGGTTCTCCATCCAGGCCATGTCCTCGCGTCCCGACACGCTGGCGGCGGTGCAGGCGCTCTACGCGCATCCGGATTTCGACCTGAAGAACCCGAACCGGGCACGCGCCTTGATCGGCGCCTTCGCCGCCGGCAACCCACTGCATTTTCACGATGCGGGTGGGGCAGGGTACCGCTTCCTTGCCGATGCGGTGATCGCGCTCGACCCCATCAACGGCCAGGTGGCGGCGCGGTTGATCGGGCCGCTCGGCCTCTGGCGGCGGCAGTCGGAGGCGCGCGGCGCGCTGATGCGGAAGGAGCTGGAGCGGGTGCTGGCGGCGCCCAATCTCAGCAAGGGGACTTTCGAGAAGGCATCGAAGGCGCTCGCCTAGCTCGAGGAGGGCTCTGCCCTCCTCGAGCTCCACCCACCAAAGGCCGAAGGGCCTTTGGAAACCAGAGGTCCGGGACGAAGCAGGTTCAGCGTGTTGCCGCGGTTACGGCGTCCAGGACCTCGTCCATGGCCTTCTGGAAGCCGGGGCCGTCCAGGTAGCCATCGCCTTCGCCGGCGCGTTCCACGAAGGCCTGCCAGCTTGGCTTCGCCATGGCGGCGCGGAAGCGGTCATGCAGATAGGTCACCGCGGCGTCTGGCGTGCTGGCCGGCACCACCCAGCCCTTCATGTTCTCCAGCGCCATCTCCAGCCCCAGCTCCGCCAGGGTCGGCACCTCCGGGAAGGCCGGCGCCCGCTCGGCGGAGCAGCAGGCCAGCACGCGCAGCAGCCCGCCATCGGTCAGGCCGCGGAATTCCTCCGGGCTCGCCACCATCAGGTCCACCTGGCCCGCCGCTACCGCCTGCAGCCCCGGCGCGCCGCCGTTGAAGGGCACGTGCAGCAGCTCCACCCCGGCCCGCTTCTCCAGCACGGCGAAGACGGCGTGGTAGATGGAGCCGATGCCGGAGCTGCCATGGCTCACCGCCTGCGGCCTCGCCCGCGCCGCCAGCAGCGCCTCCCGCATCGTCCGGTAGGGGCCATCCGCTTTCGCCAGGATGAACATGCGCTGCCGCAGCAGCCGCATCACCGCGCGGAAGCTGGTGCGGGCGTCATAGGGCAGGGCGCGGAAGGCGGGGATGCTGGTGCTCTCGCTGCCTCCGCCCATCAGCAGCGTGTGGCCGTCGCCCGGCAGCCCAGCCACATATTGCGCCGCGATGGTCCCGCCGGCGCCCGGCCGGTTCGTCACCACCAGGGGCTGGGGAAACATCGGCTGCGCCGCTTCCACGATCGCCCGCGCGATCAGATCCGCGCCGCCACCGGGCGCGAAGCCGATGATGCATTGGATGGGCCGTGTCGGCTCCCAGCCCTGGGCCCTGGCACTCGCCGCCGGCAGCGCGACGAGCCCCGCCAGCATCTGACGGCGCTTCGGCATTGGCGCCTCCTCCCTGTCCTTGCCGCCAGCTTGGCCGAGGCGCAGAGCTGACGCTAGTGTTCAGTGCCCGCATGCCGGGCCCGCCGGACGCAAGCAGCCCGCCGCAGCGAAGCGGTGGCGAAGGAGGAAACCGCCATGCGAATACGCCACCTGCTGCTGTTGCCGCTGCTTGCCCTGCCGGCCCGTGCGGCGGAGCTGGACCCGCGCGCCATCGCCTTCCGCCTGCCGGAGCAGATTCCCTGGGGCCCGGTGACGGCGAATGGCAACCAGCAGGCGGTGCTGGTGGGCGACCCCGCGAAGCCCGGCTTCTACGCCGTGATGCTGCGCTGGCTGCCCGGCCATATGAGCCGTCCGCATTTCCACCCAAATGACCGCTTCATCACCGTGCTCTCCGGCACCTGGTGGATGGGCGCCGGCCCCGAATTCAAGCCGGGGGACACCGTGCCCGTGCCGGCCGGCAGCTTCGTCACCCATTTTGCCCGCGGCGTGCATTACGACGGCGCGAAGGAGGAACCCACCATGTTGCTGATTGTCGGCGAAGGCCCCGCCACCTCCACCCCGGCGGAGCGGCGCTGAGCATGGAGCAGGCTTCTATCGCGGCGCGCTTTCGCGGCCCGGATGGCATCGGCAATGGTGGCTATGTCGCCGGACTGATGGCGGAGCGGCTCGGCACCCAGCCGGCCGAGGTGACGCTGCGCCGCGGCTGGCCGCTGGACCGGACGCTCGAGATCCGGCGCGAGGCCGGGCTGGTGCGTGCGGTGGATGCCGGGGGCGCCACCATCGCCGAGGCACGGCCCGTCGATCTCGACCTCGCCCCGCCACCGCCGCCGAGCCTCGCGGAAGCCCGCGCCGCCACGCGCTGGTTCCTTGATGGCCCTTTCACCCATTCCATCGGCCGCTGCTTCGTCTGCGGCTCCGCCTGGGAGGAGGGCGTGGGGCTGCGCGTCTTCACCGGCCAGGTTCCCGGCCGCCCCGGCATCGCCGCCGCCGCCTGGACGCCGCATGCCGCCTTCGCCGGGGCGGATGGCCAGGTGGCGCCGATCTATCTCTGGTCCGCGCTGGACTGCGCCGGCTCCTTCGCCTTCACCGTAGGCGAGGCGCCGCAGCGCATGCTGCTGGGCCGCATCGCCGCCCGGCTGCTGGCGCCGGTCGCGCCGGGGGAGGAATGCATCGTCCTCGGCTGGCAGCTCGAGCGGGAGGGGCGGAAGCTCTCCGCCGGCACTGCCATCTTCGGCGCCGATGGCGGGCTGCGCGGGATTGCAAAGGCCCTTTGGGTGACGCCGCCTATTGTGGCAAGCTAGTTGCTTAAACCGGCGACGGACGCGACAGCTTGAAAGGACCGCAAGGGCCATGCCGAAATTGCTGACCGAGGCGCAGCTCGAAGCCTATCGCCGGGACGGCTACGTCACCCCCTTCCGCGCCGTCTCCGCGGCCGAGGCGGAGCGCTGGCGGCAGGAGATGGCACGCACCACCACGGCCTTCGACCTCGCCTATCCGAAGCCGCCCGGGCAGCGGCAATCCTCCTCCCGCGTCAAGCCCTACCTGCTGTTCCGCTGGGCGGCGGAGATGGTGCGCCACCCCGCCGTGCTGGATGCGGTGGAGGATGTGATCGGACCGGACATCCTCGTCTACCACACTACGCTGTGGTGGAAGGAGGCCGGGACGGACGGCTTCGTTCCCTGGCACCAGGACGGCACCTATTTCGGCCTGGCGCCGCATGAGCATGTGACCGCCTGGGTGGCGCTGACGCCGAGCACCGAGGACAGCGGCTGCGTCACCATGCTGCCCGGCAGCCACAAGCACGGCCAGCTCCCGCATACGGACCGCTCGGACCCCGGCATCATGCTCAGCCGCGGCCAGACGGTGAAGGCAGAGATCGACGCCAGCCAATGCGTGCCCATCCCGCTGCAGCCCGGCGAATTCTCGCTGCACGACACCATGGTGCTGCACGCCTCCTCACCCAACCGGTCCAAGATGGACCGCATCGGGCTCGGCATCAGCTACATCCCGGCGCGCTGCTACCACACCGGGCCGACGCGGCTTTCCGCCACGCTGGTGCGGGGCGAGAACCGCTTCGACCATTTCGACCTGGAGCCGGCGCCGCAGGCGGATTTCGACGCCGCGGCCGTTGTCGCGCACCGGGACAGCGTCGGCCGCTTCTTCCGCGCCAGCCAGCTCATGCCGGAGATGTCGCTGGTGCACTAAATCCCCACGATGTCGCTGCGCGCCATCCTGAGGGCCGGAGGTGTTGCTGGACGGTCGGCACCTCGCACAGCCTGCCGTGGCGAAGCCAAAGCAGGGCAACGGGCAACGCGGGTGATGGCGGACGTCTTGCTTACTGCCGCCGGTGAAGGCGCCTTCCGGCGCCTTCGACACCGTCGAAGGCGACCATTCGCGAGGGCCATGGGGTGGTTAGCGTGTCAGGAATGCCGCGAAGCGGCACCGCGCTTCGGGCGGTTGCGTCCTTGACACGCAAACCACCCCGTGGCTGGGGCCTGAGGTGCGCTCGACGGTGTCGGGCGCGTATGAGCGCGCCCGTTCCCACCGAGGGGGTTGCTAGAGCAGATCGCCGTAGGGCGGCATCCCCCGAAGGCCTGAATCTGCTCTGCAAACAAAGGCATACAGCGTTTTTCGGTGAACGCATGTAAACCGAAAACGCTCTAGAGCATGCTGCGTGCGCTTGCGCTCACGCAGCATGCTCTAGGCCGTTGTTTTGCGAGCATCTCACGCGTTCAGATGATTCCATCTGAACGCGATCTGCTCTAAAGCGGCGGCGTGAAACCCGCGGCGCGGCGCAGGACGTAATCCTTGAGCTGCGGCAGGTCACGCGAGGGCGGCAGCTCCGGCCGCCCGAGATACCAGCCGATCTGCGCCATGTCGCGGATGAGCTGGAACATCGGCAGCAGCGCCGCATCCGCCTCGGCCAGGGGCCGCACGCTCCGGTAGCCCGCCAGCACCGCCTCCCGCAGCGCCGCCGCCTGCGGGTGCAGCTGGTAGTCGATCAGCGCCACGGCGAGGTCATAGAGATGCCAGCCATACCCGGCGTCGTCGAAATCGATCACCGCGACGCGCGTACCATCCACCAGCACGTTGCGCGGATGCAGATCGGCATGGATCAGGCTGAACCGCTCCGGCGCCTCGCCATAGCGGGTCAGCACGCCGTGCAGCGCGTCGCGCGTTGCCAGCATCAACCGGCGCTCCGCGGCGGAGAAGATCGGGTGGTCCCAGAAAGGGCCCCAGAAGGGCGTCTCGCCCATCAGCCCCTCCGCGTCCAGCCGGTGACGCCGGAAGCCCGCCGGCGGCGCCCAGCCCGTCGCCTGGTTGTGCATGGCGGCGATCAGCGCGCCCAGTCCGCGGAAGCGCGCAAGATTCGCCGCGGCATCACCCTCCCGCGCCACCACCTCCGCCAGCAGCTCGCCCTCCACCCAGCGGGCGAGGCCGGCCCAGCGCTGCTCGCGCGTCGCCGCGATCTCCACCTGGGCGAAGGCCTCGCCCGCGAGCGTCGCCAGCGGCTCCGGCGTTGCCACCCCCGCCTGCACCAGGGCCCGGGTCCAGAGATGCTCGGAGCGCAGCTCCTCGAGGGCGTGGTAGGTGGGGCGGTGGAGCCGCAGCACCAGCTTCGCCCCGTCCCGCGCATCCACCGCCAGGAAGGTGGCGTTCTCGCTGAGGCGGACGAAGCGCAGCTCCGCCGGCATCACCCCGAAGGCGGCCAGCGCCTGCCGCGCCGCCGGCAGGTAGGCCGCCGCCGCGCTCATGCGGCGAGTTCGGCGATGGTCTCGTCCCAGGCGCCGAGGAAAGCCTCGGCCTCCGCCATGCCGAAGGGCAGGGGCGGGCGGATCTTCACCACATTGGCGAAGATGCCGGCATTGCTGGTAAGGAAGCCCTTCTCCTTCAGCCGGTTGATCACCGCCTTGGCCAGCTCGACATCCGGGCTGCCATCCGCCGGCCTCACCAGCTCCACGCCGATGAACAGGCCGTGGCCGCGCACATCGCCGATCGCCTCGCTGGCGCCCCGGCGCGCCTGCAGCCCGGCCTTCAGCGCGGCGCCGACGGCGGTGACGTTGCCGCGCAGGTCGCGCTGCTCGATCTCGTCCAGCACCGCCATCCCCACGGCCGCCTGCAAGGGCGAGGCGGCGAAGGTGTTGAAATAGCGCGTCCTTGCCCGGAACCCCTCCACCAGCGCCCGGCTGGCGGCGGTGGCGGCCAGCGGCAGCCCGTTGCCCATCGGCTTGCCGGTGACGACGATGTCCGGGGTGAAGCCCGTCACCTCATAGCCCCACCATTTGCCGGTGCGGGCATAGCCGGCCTGCACTTCATCGGCGATGACCAGGCCCCCTGCCTCCCGCACCATCGCCGCGGCGCGGGCCGCGAAGCCGGCCGGCACGTCCGGCAAGCCCTCATTGGCGAAGATGGAGCAGATCAGCATGGCGGCCACGCCGTCGCCGCTGCGCCGGAGATCCTCGATGGCCTTGCCCAGCTCCGCCAGATAGGCCTCGCAGAGCTGCGCCTCGTTCAGGTTGGGCGCGATCGGACGGTATTTCTCCGGGAAGGGGAAGGCGCGCACCGAGGGGTTGGGGCTGGGCTGGCTGCCCAGCCGCGTCAGGCTGCCCACCAGCTCGCTGTTGCCGTGATAGGTGGCGTTGGTGCAAAGGATGCCGCGCCTGCCGGTCGCGAAGCGCGCCATGCGCAGCGCCACCTCATTCGCCTCCGTGCCGCTGCAGCTCAGGATGACGCTCTCGATCTGCTTCCCGTGCAGCGCCGCCAGTCTTTCGGCGAAGGCGATCGCGCCCTCATGCAGGTAGCGGCTATGGGTGTTCAGCGTCGCCTGCTGCCGCGCCATCGCCTCCACCACCCGGGGGTTGGCGTGGCCGACGCAGGGGACGTTGTTGTACATGTCCACATAGCGCCTTCCCTCGGCGTCGTAGAGATGGACGCCTTCGCCGCGCACCAGGTGCAGCGGGTGCTCGTAGAAGAGCGGGGCGCCGGCGCCGAAGGCGGCATTGCGTCGCGCGAGCAGCTCGGTCATGTCCTCGGTCCCTCCCGGCCGCGGCGTACGGCGCCTTGCGGCAGTGCAGCATAAGCGGCGCGGTTTGCCGGTCAATCGCGGCGCAGTGCCGGCCGGCCTCCCGGTCCGCGCCGGCCAAGCCGGGGCACGACAAGCCGGAAGCTTGCTGATAGCGTGGCGCCAAGGAACAGGGAAAGAATCCCATGGCGATCCAGGCCCTCGGCTATGTCGGCATCGCGGCGAAGACCCTCGAGGATTGGGTGGGCTTCGGCACCAGGCTCCTCGGCCTGCAATTGGCCGAGCGCAGCCCCCACCAGCTCCGCTTCCGCATGGATGACCGCAAGCAGCGCCTGCTGGTGGTGCCGGATGCCAGCGACGGCGCCCGCTTCTTCGGCTGGGAGGTGGCGGACGCCGCCGCCCTCGCCGCCCTGGCGGCGAGGCTAGAGGCTTCCGGCCGCCGCGTGGCGCGGGGCGATGCCGCGCTGGCGGCGCAGCGTCATGTCGCCGGCCTCATCGTCACCCAGGACCCGATGGGCAACCGCCTTGAGATCGTGCATGGCGCGGAGAGCACGCGCGAGCCCTTCCAGCCCGGCCGCTGCCTTAGCGGCTTCCGCACCGGCGCGCTGGGCATGGGGCATGCGGTGCTGAACGTGCCGGACATGGCGCAGGCGCTCAGCTTCTATCGCGACCTGCTGGGCTTCCGCGTCTCCGACTACGTGACCAACCCCTTCCACGCCTATTTCCTGCACGTCAACCCGCGCCATCATTCCCTGGCGCTGATCGAGCGGCCCGGCCCCGGCCTCCATCACATCATGATGGAGCTGTTCAACCTCGACGATGTCGGCCAGGGCTACGATCTGGCGATGCTGGAGGAGGGGCGCGTCGCCACCACCCTCGGCCGCCACACCAACGACTTCATGACCAGCTTCTACGCCACCACACCGGGCAATTTCCTGGTGGAATACGGTTGGGGTGGCCGGGCAGTGGACATGGCGAGCTGGCAGCCGGTGGAGATGACCTCCGGCCCCAGCCTCTGGGGCCATGAGCGCAATTGGGGCAACGCCGAGATGCGCGCCGAGGCGCGGCGCCTGAAGCTGGAGGCCGCGGCGCGTGGCGAGCGCCAGCCGGTCCAGGTGCTGCCCGGCAACCACAGCCTGATCCGCGGCGAATGCGCCTGGTGGGATCAGCTCTCCGCGGCGGCCGAGTGACATGGCGGCGAAGCCTCGGGTCGTCATCCTCGGTGCCGGCATCGGCGGGCTGATCGCGGCGCTCGCCCTGCTGCGCCGCGGCTTCGCCGTTGAGGTGCATGAGCAGGCCCAGGCGCTGCGCGAGGTCGGCGCCGGGGTGCAGATCAGCTCCAACGGCGCCCGGGTGCTGTATGAGCTGGGGGTGGGGGAGGCGGTGGCCGCGGTCTCCTCCGAGACCAGGGGCAAGGAGATCCGTCTCTGGAACACCGGCCAGGCCTGGCCCATCGCCGATGTGCTGGCGGAGGCCAAGGCGCGCTACGGCTACCCCTATTTCACCGTCTATCGCCCGGATCTGCTCGCGGCGCTGGAAGCGGCGGTGCGCGCGGCGGCGCCGCAGGCCATCCATCTGGGCCACAAGGCGGAGGGGTTCGAGGCCACGGCGCAAGGCGTCCGGCTGCGCTTCACCGATGGCGACATGGCCGAGGGCGATGTGCTGGTCGGTGCCGACGGCATCCATTCGGTGGTGCGCCGGCAGCTCTGGGGGGAGGGGGCAGCCCGCTTCACCGGCCTGCTCGCCTGGCGCGGCGTCATCCCCATGGCAAGGCTCCCGGCCCATCTGAACCGGCCGGTCGGCAGCAATTGGGTCGGGCCCGGGCGGCATGTGGTGCACTACCCGCTGCGCTGCGGGGAGCTCATGAATTTCGTCGGCGTGGTGGAAGGCGTGGACTGGCAGGTGGAAAGCTGGACCGCCCGAGGCAGCCAGGCGGAGCTCCACCGCGACTTCGCAGGCTGGCACCCCGACATCCACGCCATGATCGACGCCATCGAGACACCCTTCCGCTGGGCCTTCCTGGCGCGGGACCCGCTGCCGCGCTGGGGGCAGGGGCGCGTCACGCTGCTCGGCGATGCCTGCCACCCGACCCTGCCCTTCATGGCCCAGGGCGCCGTCATGGCCATCGAGGACGGCTTCATCCTCGCCCGCGCCCTGGCGGAGATCCCGGGCCCGGAGGCGGCGCTTGACCGCTATGAGGCGGCGCGGCGGGACCGCACGGCGCGCGTCGTCACCGGCTCCGCCGCCAACACCAAGCGCTTCCACAACCCGGAACTGGCCCATGCCGAAGGCGCGGCCGCCTATGTCGCCCGGGAATTCGCGGTGGAGGCGATGCTGGAGCGGACGGAGTGGCTCTACACCTATGACGTGACACAGGTGGCCCTGTAGTCCCGCAGCGCCCTGCCGGCAGGCGGGGCGGGGTGCCGTTCCAGCCCGCCCTGACGAGTGGGGGTTGTACCCGAACCAAAGAAACTCGCGCAAAACTTGTATGATTCCGGATCGTCCTGCGCCACGCTCGAACGTTGCAATATGAAGACGACTGTCAGAAATTTTTACACATCGGCGTCACTGGCCGCGGCGCCGGATGCAGCGCCCTGAAAATCCAAAAAATCGATCTTAGGCACGCCATTTGCTTCACCCTACTGTGAGGGTCAACCAGGTCCGGCGATGGGCTGGCGGCGTGGTTGACCGAATATCGTTGCAAGAGGGCTGAACGGTGGCGAATTTCACGAAACGCTGCGGAGCATGGATGCGTGGCCTAGCGGTGGCCACGGCGCTGACGGCATGGGCGCAGCCCGGCATGGCCGCACCCCTCCCGACGCTGACCGTCGGCAATTACACCTTCGCCGTCACGGACTGCGCCGTCTGCGGCGGGGTGGGCCTGGAAGCGGTGGGCGGCACCGGCGTGCGGCTCGTGAACACCGAGGCCGGCCAACCGCTGGTCGCGGCGGGCGGCGACCTGACGGTGATGATCGAGATCACCGCGAATATCGGGACGCTGACCAGCATCACCTCCATCGTCACGGGCGACGCGGGCGCCAGCTTCGGGGGCAATGTCTTTGTGCCCGCCGTGGACCCGCCCTACGTCGTGGCGGTTCCCGGCCAGCTTGATGAGAGCAACCCCACCCTCGGCTTCGACCCCACCACGATGGTCGCCATCGAGTTCGACATCAACGCGGTGGGGGGGGAGGTGATGCGCCTCCTCATCACCACCTCGGCCGTGCCGGCGCCCGCGCCCCTCCTCCTGCTGCTGGTCGGCCTGGCCGGTCTGGCCGCGGCGCGCGGCCAGCGCCCGCGGACCCGCCTCGCCTGATCCGGGCGAGGGCCCGCGCGCCCTCGCATCCCCGGCCGCGACCCGATGGAAGCGGTGCCGAGTCCCTCGGCACCGCGTCCGGCGGCTTTGCCTACGACGAAGCCTTCCGACCCCATTTCCCGAGGAACCCGCCCCATGGCGACGAGCTACGCCGACGTCATCGATGACGGCCTGAAATTCAGCAACATCACCGCATCCGAGAGCGTGACCGGCACCGCCAACAGCTTCACCACCGATGCGGTCACCGTCGCCGGCGCGCCCTCCGTCCTTGGCAATGCCATCGCCGGCCTGCGCTGGACCGGCTTCGTCGCCGGCGCCACCGGCCCGGGCTCCAGCTATACCCTGACCCTCGACTACGACATCTCAACGGTGGACCCGGCGCGGGCGCTGAGCGCGATCTCGACCAACTCCTTCATCCCGGACAGCAGCGTCGCCGCCGGCGTGACGGTGAAGCTGAGCGAGGCGGTCTACAGCACCTCAGGCACGCTGCTCGCCCAGAGCACGCTGACCAAGACGCAATCGGCCACCGACACCGCAGACCCGCCGATCGAGACCGGCGATGCCCTGAGCCTGGGCGGCGCCTACAGCTCAGTGCACGTCACCATCACGATCAGCATCTCCATCGCCAGCTCGGCCGCGTCCGGCACCGTGGCCAGCTTCAGTTCCATGACCCAGGGCTACACCACGACCGCGGCGAGCCCCGCCGGGCTCGGCGACTTCGTCTTCGAGCATAGCAACGCCAACGGCCTGCAGGATGCGGGCGAGGCCGGCATCGCCGGCGTGACCGTGCAGCTGCTGAACGCCGCCGGCACGGTGGTGGCCACCACCACGACCGCAGCGGATGGCAGCTACGGCTTCACCGGCCAGACCCCCGGCACCTACAGCGTGCATTTCGTCACCCCGGCCGGCTATGTGCCGACCAGCGCCAACCAGGGCGGCGATGATGCGAAGGACAGCGACGCGGTCGGCGGCACCACCCAGCAGGTGACGCTGAGCTCCGGCGAATACAACGGCACGCTGGATGCCGGCTTCTACAAGCCGGCCGGGCTCGGCGACTTCGTCTTCGAGGATAGCAACGCCAACGGCGTGCAGGACGCCGGCGAGGCCGGCATCGCCGGCGTGACGGTGGAGCTGCTGAACGCCGCCGGCACGGTGGTGGCCACCACCACGACCGCAGCGGATGGCAGCTACGGCTTCACCGGCCAGACCCCCGGCACCTACAGCGTGCATTTCGTCACCCCGGCCGGCTATGTGCCGACCAGCGCCAACCAGGGCGGCGATGATGCGAAGGACAGCGACGC
>NZ_JAMZIK010000161.1 GCF_024178315.1 Siccirubricoccus soli
GCCCCGCACGCCTGCGCCGGCGCCCACTCCGGCCGCGCCGGCACCCCAGGCCACGGCGCCGGTGCCGACGCCCGCCCCGGCCGTCGCCCGGGCCGCACCGCCGCCGAATTATGTCGCCTCCCTGCTGTCGGCGCTGGAGCGGCACAAGCACTACCCGCCGGCCGCCCGCTTCGCGCGGATGGAGGGCAGCGCGATGCTGCGCGTCGTCCTGCGCCGGGATGGCAGCGTCGCCGAATGGCGCTTCCTGCGCGGCACCGGCCACGACCTGCTCGATGAGGCGGTGGCGAACATGATCCGCCGCGCCTCTCCCCTGCCGGCACCGCCTTCCGCCAGCCTGGCGGGCGAGGTGCTGGAGCTGCTGGTGCCGGTGAAATTCAGCCTGCGCTGAGGGGTGGGGCAGCCCCTTGCTGCCTCGACCGCCGGCCACGGGGGCGCCTTGCGGGAGCGGGGTCAAGCCGGCGGGATCGCTGGCGCCTCGGACAAGCCGCGGGAGCAACAGCTGGCGCGGTTCCAGGTTGGCTCGGCCGGCGCGAACCGCAGCAGCGCGGGGTCTGCCGAGGCGCGCATGCCTCCGCCGGGTTCCCGCCGCCGCATGGTCCCTTCCCTTCCCGGCCAAAGCCCGCGACCTTCGCAGCGGGACAAGAGGAGGATCCGCCATGGACACGCTGCTGCCAATCGCCGCCCGCGCGGGCGCGCTGCTGAAGGCACGGGGGGAGACCATCGCCATCGCCGAGAGTTCGGCCGGCGGGCTGGTCTCCGCCGCGCTGCTCGCGGTGCCCGGGGCCTCCGCCTATTTCCTCGGCGGGACGGTGGTCTATACCCGCTTCGCGCGGGAGGCCCTGCTGGCCATCCCGGCCGAGAAGCTGGAAGGCGTGCGGGCGGCGACCGAGCCCTATGCGCTGCTGCTGGCGGAAGGCGCGCGGGAACGGCTCGGCACCGTCTGGGGGCTGGGGGAGACCGGCGCCACCGGCCCCACCGGCAACCGCTATGGCGATGCGGCGGGGCATGCCTGCATCGCCGTCGCCGGCCCGGTCAGCCGCAGCCAGACCATCGAAACCGGCCATGGCGACCGGCTGGCCAATATGCGCGAGTTCGGCGCCCGCCTGCTGACGCTGCTGGTGGAGGCGCTGGAGGCGGCACCGCCGAAATAGGCGCGGGCCGGGCCGCTTCAGGCCACTGCGGCGGGATCGGCCAAGCCTTGCCGACCCAGCCCGCTCCCGCGGGGCGCATGGTCACGGTTTCGGCCGATCCGGCCTCGACCGGGCGCGCTCCGGGCGAAATCGCCTGCCGCCCCGGGAGGGTAGGAGTGGCGTCGCGCCGGCACGGTCGGCGGGAACCGCTCCGGCCCGGAGGCTGCGGCCCGGCGCGGGATGCGCCTTCCGCCCAGCGCGTGGCGGGCTGGAACAGCCTCCGACCTGGATCGCGGCGTGATCATCAGGTCGGAAATAAGCTGCTTTAATATTGCTCTAGAGCATGCTGTGTTCGCTTGCGCTCACGCCGCATGCTCCAGGCCGTTGTTTGCGAGCATCTTCACGCGTTCAGATGATTCCATCTGAACGCGATCTGCTCTAGAGCGTTTTCGGTTCACATGCGTTCACCGAAAACGCTCTACGCCTTTGTTTGCAGAGCAGATTCACGCCTTCGGGCGATGCCGCCCTACGGCGATCTGCTCTAGGCACCGCCGCGGCCGGCGGCATCGGCGGGGCCGCGGCTGGCCTACGCAGCCCCCGCCCCCTGCCGCGACGGCGGCTCAGCCCGGCAGGATCTCCAGCAGCTTCTCCTTCGGCCGACACAGCCGCACGCCCTTCGGCGCGAAGACGAAGGGCCGCTCGATCAGGATCGGGTGGGCCAGCATGGCGTCCAGCAGCGCATCGTCGCTCAATGCCGGGTTGTCGAGGCCGAGCTGGGCATAGAGCTCGCCCTTGCTCCGCAGCGCCTGGCGCACGGTGATCCCGGCGGCCGCGATGGCGGCCTGCAGCGTCGCGCGGTCCGGCGGCGTCTTCTGGTAGTCCATCACGTGTGGCTCGATCCCGGCCTCCCGCAGCATCGCCAGGGTGTTGCGGGAGGTGCCGCAGGAAGGGTTGTGCCAGATCGTCACATCGCTCATCGCGCGCGCTCCGCCGGAGGTGCCGCCTTCCCCATGCGGCAGGCCGGACCGGGGTGCAAGCGGCCGGGGGCGGATGCGCCGGATGTCGTCATCGCCTGCCTCCGCTCTGCCATGATGCCGCCATGGCTGCGCCGCGCCGCCGGGCAAACTCCCGGCCAGCTTTCCTCAAGCCTAGTCCCGCAGGCTGAGCCCCGGCCGCTTCGGTGCCGGCCCAGGAGATCGCATGTCGCTGCTTCTCGTCACCGGCGGTGCCGGCTTCATCGGCGCCCACCTCGTCGAGGCGCTGCTGCGCCAGGGCCATGCGGTGCGGGTGGTGGACGACCTCTCCACCGGCCATCGCGCCAGCCTGCCGGCCGAGGCGGAGCTGGTGGTGGGCGAGGTGGCGGATGCCGCGCTGATGCGCCGCGCCGCCGCGGGGGTGGCAGGCATCTTCCACCTGGCCGCCATCGGCTCCCCCGCGCGCTCCGGGGAGGCGTGGCTGGCGACCCACCGGACCAACCAGACCGGCACGGTCAGCGTGCTGGAGGCGGCGCGGGCGGCGGGCGGGGTGCCGGTGGTCTATGCCTCCTCCGCCGCCATCTACGGGGACCAGGGCCAGGGCCCGGTGGCGGAGGCGGCGCGGCCCGCGCCGCTGACCGCCTATGGCGCGGACAAGCTGGGCTCCGAGCTGCATGCCGCGGTCGCCTTCGGCGTGCATGGCGTGCCGACGCTGGGCTGCCGGCTCTTCAGCGTCTATGGGCCGCGGCAGGATCCGCGCTCGCCCGCTGCCGGCGTCATCGCCCGCTTCGCGGCGCGGCTGGCGCGCGGGGAGCGGCTGGTGGTGCATGGGGACGGGCTGCAGGGCCGCGACTTCGTCTATGTGGAGGATGCGGTGGCGCATCTGCTGGCCGGCATGGCCCTGCTGCGCCGGACGCCGCAGGCGCTGGTGCTGAATGTCTGCACCGGCCGGCCGACCGCGATCACCGCGCTGGCGGAGACCATGGCCAGGCTGGCGGGGCGGCCGGCGGCGCTGGGCTTCGGGCCGGCGCGCGTCGGCGACATCCGTCACCTGGTCGGCAACCCGCAGGCGGCCATCGCGGCGCTGGGCGTAGCGGCCAGGACCACGCTGGAAATGGGCCTGATGGCAACACTGGGGAGCATGGCGCCGGGGATGTTGCTGGCGGCCTAGAGCAAACTCCGATCAGAGGGAAGCACCTGATCCGAGGTATTTGCTCGTTATAACAACAACCTAGAGCGGGCTCCATGAGCCAGTGCGAACGGAAACCGCTCTAGCGTCGGGCGAGGGCCCTGCCTTCCTCGGAAGCCCCTTCGAATCCTCGCTGCCCGGCTCGGAAACGTCCCACTCTCCGAACGGGCATCGCGCAGGGCTGGTGGGGCGGCTGCGCGCCAGGCCGAGGGACATACCGGCCGCATCCCCGTGGACCGCCATCGGCCAGCATTTCGCGCGCCGGTACGGCTAGAGCAGATCGCGTTCACATGGAATCATCTGAACGCGTGCAGCTGCTCGCAAAACAACGACCTAGAGCATGCTGCGTGAGCGCAAGCGGACGCAGCATGCTCTAGACACGTCGAGCCTGCCCGGGCTCAGCTCATGGTCTCCAAAAGCCCTTCGGCTTTTGGTGGGGTAGGCCCGGGAGGGGCAGCGCCCCTGCCGGCACCAGCAGTTCGAAACAGGCCCCCCGCTCCGCCGGCACCAGCCGCAGCACGCCCCCCGCCGCTTCCGCCAGCCGCCGCGCGATGGCCAGGCCGAGGCCGGTGCCCCCGCTTGCCGCCGCCGTGGTAAAGAAGCGGTCGAATACCTGCCCCGTGATCGCCGGCGGAATGCCCATGCCGTCATCCGCCACGCGCAGCGTGACCGCATCCGCATCCTCCTGCCACGTCACCCGGCAGGCGGCGCCCGGCCCGGCGTGCTGACGGGCATTCTCGAACAGGATGCCGAGGATGCCGCGCAGCGCCTCCGCGCTGATTCCGGCCTTCGGCCCCTCGCCGGGCGGCCAGGCAATGGCGAGTCCTGCCGCCCGGAAGGGCGCCGCCGCCTCCCGCACCACCTCGGCCAGCCTGCAATGCCCGGTCGCGGCCGGCGCCTCGGCCCGCGCCAGCTCCAGCAGCCGCCGCACCAGCCGATCCAGCCGCGCCGCATCCGCCATGGCTTGGCCGAGGAAGCGCGCCCGCTCCTCCGGCGTCATCGCCGCGGCGTGGTCCTGCAGCAATTCCAGCGCGCCGGTGAGGCCAGCGAGCGGCGTCTTGAAGCCGTGCCCAACCTCCGTCGCGAAATCGCGGATGGTCTCCGCCCGGCGTTCCAGCGTCGCGGCCATGGCGGCGATGGCGGCGGCCAGCTCATCCGCCTCCCGCACCGCGCTGCGGCGCGGGCGAGGCGGGGCGGCAGGGGCGCCGGCCGCCACCGCCTGGGCCGCCCGCGTCACCGCCGCGATGGGCCGGGCGACGGTATAGGCGGTGCCTGCCGCCCCCAGCGCCGCCGCCGCCAGCAGGCCGAGCCCCAGCCCGGCCAGCGCCCGGCGATGGCCATACAGCGCCTGGTCCAGCGTCGCCGGGGTGCGGGAGAGCAGCACGGCGCCGATCGCCCGCTCCCCGTCCAGCACCGGCAGGGCGAGGAACACCCGCAGCGCGGCGCCGCGGCTAATGGAGGCAGGGCCGGGCACCGGCAGGGTGGGGTCGGCGCGGCGGCGGAGGCGGGAGGCGGGCTGACCGGAGAGTGCCTCCGCCACCTCCTCCAGCGCGGCAAGGGAGAGGCCGAGCTCGCCCCCGCTGCTGGCCACCACCACCCCGTCGGCATCCAGCACCCGCATGGCGGCGAGGGTGGTGCGCTGCGCCTCCGCCAGCACCGGCTGCAGCGCCTGGCCGGCGGCCAGCGCCCGGACGGCGGGCGGGGCCAGGGGCGGCACGGCCGACGGGGGCGGGGGCAGGACGGGGTCCCGCGCCAGGTCCAGCATGGCGGTCCGCGGCGCCCAGCCGGCAGGTGGCGGCGCCGGCGCCTGCCCGGCGGCGGCCAGCCAGGCGCTGCGCCAGGCGGCGGCGAGCACCGCGCCCTGGCCCATCAGCTCCGTCTCCGTCTGCCGCACCAGGGCGCTTTCGTAGAGGCGCAGAAGCCAGATGCCGCCGAGCGGCAGCACCAGCAGCACCAGGTTCACCGCCAGCAGCACGGTGCGGAGCCGCGGCTTGTGGCGGCGCCAGCCAGGGGTATGTGACGGGGCGGCACCGCCGCCATCGCGCCGCCGCATCAGGCCCGGCATCGCCGCCCGTCCTGCCGGCCTGTCCTGCGCATCCTCCTCGGCCACCGCCGGCCTGGGGGCTTCGCCGGCCCCCGGGGGCCGCGCGGCATCCTGCGGCCCTGCCCCAGCGAAGCGCCTGGTGCCATCTTCACCCATCCGCTTCGCATGCCGCGGCTGCCGGTTGACGCCGCGCCGGGCATCCCCGCCGCGCCGCTCAGCACCCCTCCTCCGCCAGGAAGCGGTAGCCGAGGCCGTGCACCGTACCGATCGGCGCGCCGCCGGCCGCGGCCAGCTTGGCGCGCAGGTGGCGCACATGGCTGTCGATGGTGCGGTCGCTGACGATGCGGTGGTCCGGATAGGCGACCTGCATCAGCATCTCCCGGGTGAAGACCCGGCCGGGCTGGGCGGCCATGGCGCGCAGCAGGGCGAATTCCGTCACCGTCAGGGGCAGGGCGGCGCCCCGCCAGCTTGCCTCGAACCGCTCCGCATCCAGGGCCAGGGGGCCCTGGGCGGGGGCGGGCGGCGGCACGACCTCCTGCCGCCGCAGCCGGGCGCGGATGCGCGCCACCAGTTCCCGCGGACTGAAGGGCTTCACCATGTAGTCGTCGCCGCCGAGCTCGAGGCCGAGGATGCGGTCCACCTCCTCGTCCCGGGCGGAGAGAAAGATGATCGGCACGGCGGAGGTCTGGCGGAGGCGGCGGCACACCTCCGTCCCCTCCATCCCCGGCATGGCGACATCCAGCACGACGAGGTCCGGGGCTTCCCGCCCGGCCGCGGCGAGGGCGGCGGGGCCGTCCGCCGCCTCCACCGCCGCGAATCCGGCCCGGGCCAGGGCGAAGAGGATGACGCTGCGGATATGCGGGTCGTCGTCGGCGACCAGGATCTTCGTCATTGGGCCTGACACGGGGCTGCACGGGATTTGCACCAAACTTCCCCGGGGCCTGCAAGGCCGCTTCGTCAGGGCTGCATGCGGGGGCTTCAGGCTGGCGCCGCCTGAAGAGGAGATCCAGCGCCATGTCCGACTCGCCGCCGACCGATTCGGCACCACCCCGCCTTCCACCGCGACGTGCCTTGCTCTCCAGCCAGACGCGCCGCCTGATCTCCCTTGCCGCCCTGTTCGCCCTGCTGCAACTGCCGCAATGCATGGTGGGCAATCTCATCGACGAACGGCAGCAGCGCCAGGCGGAGGCCCGGCTGGAGATCGGCGGCGCCTGGGGACCGTCCCAGGCCGTGCTGGGCCCGGTGCTGGTGGTGCCCTGGGAACGCCCCGGCCATGCCGAGCCGGAGCGCGGCACCCTGACCCTGCTGCCGCAGCGCCTGGATGCGGAGGCGAGCCTGGCCCCGGAGACCCGGCGCCGCGGCCTGTTCGCGGCCGTGGTCTACACCGCTCGGACGGGCATGGCGGCGCAGTTCAGCCTGCCACAACGTCTGCCGCCCGAGCTGTCCGTGGCGACCCTACGCTGGCGAGAGGCGGAGCTGGTGATCGGCGCCAGCCAATGGCGGGCCGGCACCGCCGCCCCGGTGCTGGAAGCCAATGGCCGGACCTTGCAGCCCAACCTGGTGGAGCCGCCCGGATGGAGTTGCATCGGGATGGGGCTCATGCGCTTTCCGCTCGGCCTCGACCGTCCCTTCGAGGGCAGCCTGCCGGTGCAGGCGCAGCTCGAACTGCGCGGAGCAGACATGCTCCGGCTCATGCCCCTGGCCGGGCAGGTGGCGCTGACGCTGCGGGGCGACTGGGCGAGCCCCAGCTTCCTCGGCACCGAATTGCCGCAGGAGGTGACGCAGGACGGGTCGGGCTTCCGTGCACGCTGGGAAACCGGCCTGCACCCGCCGCTGCTTCGCCTGGCCGGGCCGGGCTGCGAGCGCAGCCGGGCCCTCGGCGTCACCCTGCTGGAGGCGGTGCCCACCTACCGCATGATCAACCGCACAGCGAAGTATGCCATGCTGTTCCTGGCCCTTGGCCTGGCGACGTACCTGCTGTTCGAGCAGGTGGGGAAACTGCGCCTGCACCTCGCGCAATATGCGTTGCTCGGCCTTTCGCTCGTGCTCTTCCCGCTGCTGCTGCTGGCCTTCGGCGAGGTGCTGGGCTTCGCCCCGGGCTATGCGTTGAGCGCGGCCATGGTGCTCGGCCAGGCCACCGCCTGGACCGGCGCAGTGACGCGGCGCCGGGGGCTGACGGCCCTGTTCGGCGCCATGCTGGCCGGGCTGTTCGGCTTCATCTACGTCGTGCTGGGCCTGGAGAGCTACGCGCTGCTCGCGGGGGCCCTTGCCCTCTTCCTCACGCTCTCGGCAGCAATGCTGGCGGCGCGGCGGATGAATTGGGGCAGGCAGGATATGGCCGCCTGAGGCAGGTCCGCCGGAAGGCGGCCATCCTTCGGCCACACCAGGTGCCGGAGCGTGAGGTGTACCGCCTCACGCTCCGAATACCGGCCTGGGCTTCGCCCGATCAGCGTCGGCAGCCGCTGGCGGGCGAAGCTTCCGGCTACTGCACCTGGTCCGCCAGCCGGTCCAGATGCCAGGCGGTGTCGCCGAACATGTGCTCGATCACCATCACCCGGCGGAAGTAGTGGCCGACGGCGTATTCATCCGTCATGCCGATGCCGCCATGGAGCTGCACGGCATTCTGGCTGACGAAGCGCCCGGCCTGCCCGACGCCGACCTTGGCCATGGAAATGCTGCGGGCGCGCTCCGCCGGATCTGCCTCGCTCAGGCTCATCGCCGCCAGCATGGCCATGGAACGGCCCTGCTCCATCGCCACCAGCATCTCCGCCGCGCGGTGCTGCAGCGCCTGGTTGTCGCCGATCGGGCGGCCGAATTGCTGGCGCGTCTTCAGGTAGTCCAGCGTCATGGCCTGCATGGCCTCCATGGCGCCGATCACCTCGCCCGCCATGGCGGCGATGCCGGCCTGCACCACCCGCTCGACGATCGGCAGCGCCTGGTCCTTCGGGCCGATCAGCCGCGCCGCGGCGCCGGAGAGGGAGAGCTCCGCCGCCCGCGTGCCGTCCCGCAGCGCGTAGCCGCGGCGGAGCAGGCCCTCCGCCTCGCCCTCCACGAGGAAGAGGGAGATGCCCTCCGCCTCCTCCCGGCTGCCGCCGGTGCGGGCGGAGACCACCAGCTTGTCGGCGCAATCGCCGTGCAGCACCACGCTCTTGCCGCCCTCCAGCACCCAGCCGCCATTGCGGGGCGTGGCCGTGGTCAGCACATCGGTGATGTCGTAGCGGCTCTGCCGCTCGTAATGGGCAAAGGCCAGCTTGCACTCGCCGGCGGCGATGGCGGGCAGGAACTCCTCCTGCAGCGCTTTGTCGCCCGCCTCGCGGATGGCGGTCGCGCCCAGCACCACGGTGGCGAGGAAGGGCTCCAGCACCAGATGCCGGCCGAAGGCCTGCTGCAGCAGCATCACATCCACCGCGCCGCCGCCAAAGCCGCCATATTCCTCCGGGATCGGCAGGCCGAGCAGGCCGAGCTCGGCATAGCGGGCCCAGAGCGCCTCGCTCCAGCCCGGCGCCACGCCCAGCAGCTTCTTGCGCTGGTCGAAGGCGTATTCATCCGCCAGCAGCCGCGCCACGCTCTCGCCGAGCAGGCGCTGGTCGTCGGTCAGGTCGAAATCCATCTCACGCACCTTTCGAGGCGGTCGCCGCCCGCATGGCGGGCCGGGCCTGACATTGCCTGTTGCCCCGCCGCGGGTTCGCCGCGGCGGGCTGTGTGGAGCTCAGGAAGCGAAGGGCACGGGGCGCTAGAGGCCCAGCACCGCCTTGTTCAGGATGTTCTTCTGGATCTCATTGGTGCCGCCATAGATCGAGGCGGCGCGCAGCATGAGATAGGCGGGCGCCATCTGCGGCGACCATTCGGGCAGCAGCGCCGGCTCATTGGTCAGCGCCGCCAGCTCCTGCGTCCAGGCCGGCATGGCCTGCGGCCCGCCGACATCCATGACGAGCTCCGAGGTGCCCTGCAGCAGCTCCGTGCCCTTGATCTTCAGCACGGAGGAGAGCGGGTCCGGGCGGCCGTCCTTCGCCTTGTCATAGGCCGAGACCACCCGCATCTGGGTGATCTCCAGCGCCTTCATGTCCACTTCGAGCTGCGCCACGCGGGTGCGGAAGCCGCGATCCTCGATCAGCGGCTTGCCGTTCATCCGCACCTCCCGCGCCACTTCCTTGGCGAAGCGGACGCGCTCCTTGGACTTGCCGAGGCGGGCGATGCCGGTGCGCTCATTGCCCAGCAGGAACTTCGCCACGGACCAGCCGCGATTCTCCTCGCCGACCAGGTTCTCCACCGGCACCTTCACATCGGTGAAGAACACCTCGTTCAGGTGGTGGCTGCCATCGATGGAGATGATGGGGCGGACCTCGACGCCCGGCGTCTTCATGTCGATCAGCAGGAAGGAGATGCCCTCCTGCTTCTTCGCCGCCTGCGGGTTGGTGCGCACCAGGCAGAAGCACCAATCGGCATTGTGCGCCGTGCTGGTCCAGATCTTCTGGCCGTTGACGATGTAGTGGTCGCCCTCCTTCACCGCCCGCGTCTTCAGGCTGGCGAGGTCGGAGCCGGCGCCGGGCTCGGAGAAGCCCTGGCACCACCATTCATCGAGGTTGGCGGCGGCCGGCAGGAAGCGGCGCTTCTGCGCTTCGGTCCCGAACTGGATCAGCACCGGGCCGAGCATGGTGACGTTGAAGGAAAGGATCTCCGGCGCCGGGGCGGAGAGATTTTCCTCCAGGAAGATCATCTTCTGGACGGAATTCCAGCCCGGCCCGCCCCATTCCTTCGGCCAGGAATAGGCCGCCCAGCCGCGGGCGTTCAGGATGCGCTGCCAGGTGATGGTGTCCTGCTTCCGCGGCGGATAGCCGAGGCGCATGCGCTCCCGGATCTCACGCGGCAGGTTGTCGCGGATGAAGGCGCGGACTTCCTCGCGGAAGGCGAGTTCTTCCTCGGTGTAGCGCAGGTCCATGGGCAGTTCCTCCGGCGGGCAAGTCTGGCGCCGGAGAGTGGGGAAGTCGAGAGGGGGCGCTGCCCCCCTCGAGCTCACCCCGCCAAAGGCCGAAGGGCCTTTGGAAACCGTAGGTTTTGCGACTCGCCTGTCGGGTCGGAACCCAAGGGTTCCAAGGGCCCTTCGGCCCTTGGCGTGCGGGCGTTTGAGGGGGAGCAGCGCTCCCCCTCAAGCCGCCGCGAGCTGCCTGACCCCCAGCTCCTGCAACGCCTCGCCGATCGCTGCCACCGCGCCGCGCATGTCTTCCGGCGTGATGGCCCCGACGCAGCCGATTCGCATGGTCGGCGCCGTGGTGTTGTAGAAATTGCTGATCAGCACGCCGCGCGCCTTCAGCGCATCGACGAAGGGCTGCAGCGCGAAGGCGGGGTCGGCCGGCTGGTGGATGGTGACGATGATCGGCCCCTGGTGCCGGAGCGCCAGGTAGGGCGTCAGCCCCAGCGTCTGCACGCCCTCATACAGCACGTGCATGTTGGCGGTGTAGCGCGCCAGCCGGGCCGGCTGCCCGCCTTCCTGCGCGTGCAGGTCCAGCGCGACGCGGAAGGCGGCCAGCGCCTGCACCGGCGGGGTGAAGCGGAAGCTGCCCCAGCCGGCCCGCAGCGCGTGCTGGTAGACATCCGCCAGGTCGAAGGACCAGGAGCCGGCCTGGCCCTGGCAGGCCTCCAGCCGGTCCACCCGCGCAATGGCGAAGCCGATGCCGGGCAATCCTTCCAGGCATTTGCCGGAGGTGAAGAGCAGCGCGTCCAGCTCCGGCTGCTCGGCCAGCGACATGGGCAGCGCGCCGAAAGCGGAGACGGAATCGAGGATCATCCGCCGCCCGGCCGCGCGCACCACGGCGCCCACGGCCTGGGCGTCGTTGACGATGCCGCTGCCCGTCTCGTTCTGCACCATCACCACATGCGAGATGCCGGGATCCGCCGCCAGCGCCGCCGCCACCTTGTCCGGGGCGACGCCCTCGGTATCCGGCGCGTGCAGGGAGACCACTTCGCGCCCTGCCTCGGTCGCCAGCCGCACCGCGCGCTCGGCATAGGCGCCGTTGCGCGGCACCAGCAGCTTGCCGCCCGCGGGGATGAAGGTGCGGATCGCCGCTTCCATCATGAAATGGCCGCAGCCCTGCAGGCAGAGCGTCGCATGCTCGCCCTTCACGCCGCCGGCGAGGTCCCGCACCCGCTCGCGGATCTCGGCATAGACGGCGCGGAAGTCGTTGTCCCAGGGGGCGTAGTCCTGCGCCATGGCGGCGCGGGTTTCGGGCCGGGTCTGCACCGGCCCCGGGATCAGCAGCAGCATGCGGGCAACCTATCAGCCAAGCGATGGGGATAGCGCATCCGCACCGGCCAGCAAAAGGCTGCCGATCTCGCGCTTCAGCTTTTCCCGGATGGCCGCGGCGAAGGCGTCATAGTCCGGGCAGGGCATGGCGAAGCTGCCGGGGCCGCCGATCACCTCCGCCACATAATGCTCCAGCAGGTCCGGCTCCTCGTTCAGCACGGCCAGGGCGTTGATGGTGACCCCGGCGGCGACGCCGATATCCCGCACCAGCCCCGGCGGCCGCCCCTGATTGTGCCGCCCATCGCCCGAGACATCCATCACCTGGCGGGTGGAATCCGCCGGGCAGCGGGCCAGCAGGGCGAGGCCGGCGGCCATCCCCTCCCCAAGCGCCGTCGCGCCGGGCTGGGGCAAGCGGGGGGCGGCGTCCATGGCGGCGGCCAGCGCCTCCGCCCCCGCCGCATCGCCCACCCGCATCCAGGGCACCGCCACCTCCGGCCGGCCACCGCCCTGCGGCATGGGGGACCAGGCGCCGGACCAGAACAGCATGGCCACCGCGATGCCGCCGCGCGGCCCGGCGGTGCACAGCGCCTGGATCCCGGGGTCCCGGAAGGCCGCGGCGTAGCCACCCAGCATCAGGCCGAATTCGTCGTAATCGACGCTCGCCGAGACATCGACGGCGAGGCAGAGGGCCAGATCCACCGGCGTCATGGGCAGCCTGGCCCTGCCCGCCGGGGCGTGAGGGCGCGGCGGGACGAGGCTCCGGTCTGGACGAGGACCACGCTGCTGCACTCCTTCCTGCCATGGCGCTGCGCCCCGGTCGCCCTGGCCCTGCCGGTGGTGGCGTCGAGGGCCGCGCCCATCCGGCGCCGTGGCACACCAGGCGCCCCGCCGTCCATCCGCCCCGTTGGCAGTCGCGGATGGTGGCGCCGATCCTCCGCCGCAGCGGGCCTTGCGCGGCGGCCGTTCCGGCGGCGTGAGATTATCCGCGAACGGGACGGGCGTGGCATGGCGATGGCGCGGGATTGGCGGCCGCTCGGCGGGCCGGGCGTACCGGGACATGATACAGCGCGATTACCATTGCGAGTCACTCGCAATCGCGGTAACGGCCTTGAATCCGTTGCCGGGAAAGCACCTCATGCCCGCTCTGCCGCCCGCCCGCCCCGCCCCCTTCCGCTGCCGGATCGCCGCATGAGCGCCACCGCCGCGCGCGGTCCCGGCACGGTCCACCGCATCCTGCTGCTGACCCATCGCTGGGCGGGCATCCTGCTGGGCCTTGTCATGCTGCTGCTCGGCATCACCGGCAGCGTGCTGAGCTTCCAGCGGGAGATCGAGGCGGCGCTGCACCCGGCGCTGTTCCGCCCGAGCGGCCCGCCAAACCCCGATCTGGGCTATGCCGAGATGCTGACGCGGGCGGAGGCGGCGCTGCGCGCCCCGGTCGGCACGCTGCGGCCGCCGGATGCGGTCTGGCCGGTCTGGACCGCCCAGCCGCAGCGCATGCGCGGCGGCGGCGGGGGTGGCGGCGCAGCGGCCGCGCCGGGCGCCCCTGGCGGCAATGCGGCGGGCGCGCCCCGTAGTGCCGGTTCCTCGGATGCGCCCGGTGGCGGTGTGGCCGGCGCGCCCCGTGGCGCTGCTTCCTCTGACGTGCCTGGCGGCGGTGCGGCCGGCGCGCCCCGTGGCGCTGCTTCCTCTGACGTGCCTGGCGGCGGTGCGGCCGGCGCGCCCCGTGGCGCTGCTCCCTCTGACGCGCCCGGGGGTGATGCGGCCGGCGCTCCTCGCAGCACCGCTTCCGCCGATGCGCCCGGCAGCACCAGTGGTGCAGGCAGGGCCGCCGCATCCGGCGGTGCCCCCGGTGGCGGCACTCCTGCCGGCAGTCCCGGTCGCCCCGGCGCCGGCGCGCCCGCCGGCAACAGCTTCGAGACCGTCTATCTGGATCCCGCCACCGGCGCCCTGCTTGGCCGGCGCGACCCGCGCGGCGGCTTCGTCTCCATCAACCGCCAGCTCCATGAATCTTTGATGCTGCGGGAATGGGGCGGGCGCGATGCGGTGGGCTGGTTCGGCGTGCTGCTGCTGATCTTCTGCCTCAGCGGCATCTGGCTGTGGTGGCCGCGTGGCCCGCTGCTGCCGGCCCTGGTGCAGTTCCGCCGCAGGCCGGCGCTGATCCTCCAGCTCGACCTGCATCGCCTGGTCGGCATCTGGATGGCCGTGGTGCTGACGGTGGTCGCCATCTCCGGCGTCGTCATCGTCTTCCCCGCCTGGTTCCGCCCGCTGCTCGGCGTGGCGGCACCCACCCCGCCCGCCGCCGCCGCGCCGCGGCGGGAGCCGATGCGGATCGACGCTGATGCGGCGGTCGCCGCCGCGCTGGCGCATCTGCCGGGCCAGGCGGTCACCGGCCTCACCCCGCCCTCCCGCCAGCGGCCCGCCTGGAACGTCACGCTGCGGCCGGCGGATGGCGATGCCGAGGTGCGGGTGCGCAGCTCCGTCAGCATCGACCCCTGGGAGGGCACCGTGCTGGAGGAGCGCGGGCCGCGCACGCGCAGCCTCGGAGAGGAGCTGATCGCGATGCAGCGCTGGCTGCATGGCGGGCAGCTGCTGGGCTGGACCGGGCGGATCCTGGTCTTCCTCTCCGGCATCGCCATGCCGGTGCTGTTCGTCACCGGCCTCGCCGCCTGGCTCCTGCGCCGCCGCAATCTCCGGCGCACCGCGGCGCGGCGCCGGGCGATTCAAGCGAATGTGAGCAGCGTCGGCGCGGGAGCGGACTAACTGGAAAGGTGGGGGAGGAGAGCGCCCCATCGGGGCGCCCCCCGCTTTTCCAGGAGGCTGGCATGGCTTCGGCCCAGACCGCGCATCCCTATCTCGATCTCTTCGTCGCCAGCCTGGTGCCGCGCATGACGCACGGCCCGGCACATGACCACGACCCGCCACCGCCCGCCCTGCTGGCCCTGCCGGGCACGCTGCCGGAAGCGCAGCAGGTGCTGGACCTGCTGCTCGGCGCCGACCGCGACGTGCGCCAGGACCAGGCCCGCGCCGCGGCCATCAATCTCGATCTGGCGGAGACGCGGCTGCGCCTGGCCATGGCGCATGGCAGCGTGACGCCGCGGCAGGAAGCCGCGCTGGCCAGCATCGCCCGGGCAAAGGAGGAGGTGATGCGCGGCGCGACGGACCGCGCCTGCGCCGCCCTGGCCTGGGCGCTGAAGCAGCTTCAGCGGCCGGTCTGATACCCGGCCCGGCAGGGCCGGCGGGGCCCTGCCGGAGCGGCTCAGAAATAGCCGAGGGAGAGGATGCCGTCCGGCCCCGGATCCTCGCCCACCAGCTTCCGCCCGATCAGGTCGCGCAGCGTCTCGGAGGCACCGCCGCCGAGCGAGCCGTAGCGCGCCCCGCGATAGAGGCGGGAGACGGGGTACTCGTCCGTGAAGCCGAAGCCGCCATGAAGCTGCACGGCCTCATTCGTCACGCGGATCGCCATTTCGTTGCAGAACACCTTGGCGGTGGCGGCGAGGAAGGGATCCGGGAAGGGACTGGCCGTCCAGCAGGCGCGGTAGAGCAGGCCGCGCGCCGCCTCGATGTCCTTGTACATATCGGCCAGCTTCCAGCGCACGCCCTGGAAATCGGCGATGGGCTTGCCGAAGATCGGCCGGTCGCGGGTGTAGCGCACCGCCTCGTCGAAGGCGCCTTCCGCCAGCCCCAGGCTGATGGAGGGGTTGAGGCAGCGCTGGGTGTTGAAGGCGGTCAGCAGCCGGCGGAACCCGTCCTCCCGGATGACGAGGTTCTCGATCGGCAGCTCGACATCCTCGAAGCGCACCTCATGCAGGTTCTCCCCGCCCATGGTGTGGAAGGTGCCGGTGACGGCGAGGCCCGGCGTGCCGCGCTCGATCAGCACGCAGCCGATGCCCTCGCGGCCCGGCTTGCCGTCGATGCGGGTGAAGACGACGAACATGCCGGCCTCCTCCGCGCGGCTGATCAGCGTCTTCGCGCCGTTCACCACCACGCGGTCGCCCTTCACCACGGCATTGGTGCGGTAGTTGGCCACATCGGTGCCGGCATGCGGCTCCGTCATGCAGATGGAGAGGATGCAGTCGCCGCTGACCACCTGCGGCAGGATGCGGGCGCGGATGCCCTCCGGCGCGTATTTCGCGATGACGCGGGTCTGCACCCCGGCCTCGCCCAGCACCGCCATGGCGGTGGGGTAGCAGACCTTGGCGATCTCCTCGAGGATCAGCGCCGTCTCGAAGACCGGCAGGCCGAGGCCGCCATATTCCTCCGGCACCGTCATGCCGAGCACGCCGAGCTCGGCCAGCTCCTTGATGTTCTCCCAGGGGAAGGTGCCGTCCATCCAGCGCAGGGCGCGCTGACGGAAATTGGCCTGGGCCAGCTCGCGCACACTGCCGACGAGCTGGCGCTGGGTATCGGTGAGCTTGAAATCCATCGGGAATTCCTCTCCCTCCGCGTTCGGAGGCGGAGGGCTGGTGGTGTGGTTTGGCTGGCGGGGGCCGAACCGCCCCTGCCCCAAGCGTTGGCCGTGCCGCCCGCCGCAAGGCGGGAGGAAGGTGCGCTGGAGCAGATCGCCCTGGGGCGGCATCGCCCGAAGGCGCGATCTGCTCTGCGAACAAAGGCGCAGAGCGCTTTCGGTGAACGCATGTGAACCGAAAGCGCTCTAGTGGCCTACCGATCCGCTGCGTTCGCGGGAGATCCCACGAACTTCGCGGGCAGGACACCAGAGCATGCTGCGTTCGCTTGCGCTCACCCAGCATGCTCTGGGCCGTTGTTTTGCGAGCACCTTCACGCGTTCAGATGATTCCATCTGAACGCGATCTGCTCTAGCCGCGGAACTGCGCGCCGGCATCCACCTCGATGGTGGTGCCGGAGAGGTATCCGCCGCGGGGGCTGGCGCAGAACACGGCGAGGTCGGCGATCTCCTCCGGCTTGCCGGCGCGGCCCAGCGGCAACCCGCTCAGCATCTCCTCCCACCGGCTCTCATCGCCCCATTTCGTCTTCGCCCGGGACTTGGAGAGGGTGATGATGCGGTCCGTCATGGTCGCGCCCGGGGCAATGCCCACCACGCGCACATTGCTGTCCGGCGCCTTGCCGCCCAGCGCGGCGGTGAAGGCGATGAGGGAGGCGTTGCCGGCGGCGCCGCAGATGTAGTCCGCCCGCGGCGCCCGTCCGGCCATGCCGATGATGTTGACGATGACGCCGTCCTTCTTCGCCTCCATCCCCGGCAGGTAGAGCTGCGCCAAGTGGATATAGCCGAAGACCTTCAGCGCCCAGGCCTGCTGCCAGCGCTCCAGGGAGATGTCGTGCACCGTGCCGCCGGGGATGGCCCCGGCATTGTTCACCAGGATGTCGATCTGCGGGAAGGCGGCGTGCATCGCCTGGCGGGCGCCGGCATCGGACAGATCGGCGGCATGGATCGCCACATTCACATTGTGCCGGCCGCGGATGCCGGCGGCGGCCGCCTCCAGCGCAGCGGCGTCGCGGGAGGCGAGGATGAGGTCGCACCCCGCCTCGGCGAAGGCATGGGCGCAGGCCTGGCCGATGCCCTTGGAGCCGCCGGTGATCAGCACGCGCTTGCCGGCGATCTGCATGTCCATGAACGTTGTCTCCCTCCCGTCTGGCGCAAACGCCTTGAGGGAGGGCGCTGCCCTCCCTCAAACTCCCTCCCGCCAAAGGCCGAAAGGCCTTTGGAAACCATGAGTCGGGCGCGACGGTCGAACCGCAAAACTCAAGGGTTCCAAGGGCCCTTCGGCCCTTGGCGGGTGGAGCTCGAGGAGGGCAGAGCCCTCCTCGACACGGCGCCTCGGGAGAAGGCTACAGCCGCGGCGAAATCCCGGAAACCCCGGTCGCCTGTTCCAGCGTCGCCAAGGCCAGCAGATAGGCGTAGCGCGCCTGGTTCGCCTGGATGCGCGTGGCGTTCAGGGTGCGCAGCGCGTCCAGCGTGTCCAGCAGGCTGCGGCCGCCGGCCAGATAGGCCTGCTCCGTGCTGCGATAGGCTTCCTCCGCCCGCCCCAGCGCCCCGCCGGCATAGAGGTCGAGCAGCGCCTTGGCCTGTTCGTACCCCGCCCAGGCGGCGGCGAAATCCGCCCGCGCCTGCAGCAGGGTGGCGCGCGCCTGGGCCTCTGCCTGGCCGCTCTGCGCCGTGGCCACGCCGATATTCCCCTCGACGATGCGGCGGGTGAAGATCGGCACGGAAAGCTGCAGGCCGAAGCTGTTCACCGCGTCGATCCGGTCGCGCGATTCCGGCAGGTCTTGGGACAGGCGGGAGCGCGCCCAGCTGCCATTCACCGTCACGTCGCGGGAGCGGCCGGCCTCGGCGAGCTGCCGGTTGGCCTCGGCGGCATTGAGCTGGCGCTGCGCCGCCACGACATCGGCGCGGCTCATCACGCCCTGCGCCAGCGTGTCGCGCCCGATGCCGAGCGGCGGCGCCTGGTCGAAGCGCCCTCGCAGATCGAAGGCCACCGGGGAGAGCACGGCGCGGACCGTGGTCGGCGCCGAGGCCGGCCCGCCGCCGGGCGCGGCGCCGATGCCAGGCGGCATGGGCGCGATCTGCCCCGACCCCGGGGCGAAGGCCGCCGGGTCCGCCGCCAGCAGCGCCGCCACGGCGGCGACGCCGGCGGCATAGGCCTGGGCGTTGCTGGTCACGTCGCCCTCGAATTGCAGGCGGCTCGCCTGGAAGCGCAGCAGATCACCTTCCGGGATCGCCCCGTCCCGCAACTGGCGACGCAGCAGTGCCTCGGTCCGGTCGAGGCTGGCGCGGTTGGCCAGCGCCACCTCCAGGTTGGCCCGCGCCAGCAGCGCGCCGAGGAAGGCCTGGCGGAGCTGGAAGAGCTGGGTGCGGAGCGTGTCCAGCACCAGCGCCTCCGCCTGGCCGATCTGCGCCTCCGCCACCCGGGTCCGCAGCTCGCGCTTGCCGCCCCGCTCGATGAGGACGGAGAGGCCGACCGCGATGTTGTTGCTAGGGGAGAACAATCGCGCGCCCCGCGTGGCGCCGCGCTCGGTCTCGACGAACTGGCCGATGGTGTTGCCGACCGAGACCTGCGGCGGCGGCAGGGCGGAAGCGACCAGACGCTGCGCCCGCGCCGCATCCACGCCGCGCCGCGCCGCGACCAGCACCAGATTGCGCTCCAGCAGCTGCGCCTCGGCCTCCGACAGGGTCAGCGGCCTGGCCGCCTGCCCCACGGGCAGCGGCGCCATGCCGGCGGGCGGGTTGCCCTGCGCCCAGGCGGGCATCGCCGCTCCCGCAAGGCCGCACAGCATCAGCCCCAGCCGTACCCCAGCCAGACGCATCGATACTCTCCCTATGCCCGCAGCGCGCCAGAGGCGGCCATGGCCTCCGCCTGGCGAATGTGCCGCGGCTTGCCGAACAGGTCGATCGCCGCCGGGAAGACCACCAGGATGAACAGCGGCACGAGGCCGATGCCCCCGACCACCACCAGCGCGAGTGGCTTCTGTACATCGGCGCCGATGCCGGTGGCCAGCGCCATGGGCAGCAGGCCGGTGAAGCTGGCGAAGCAGGTCATGAAGACCGGCCGCATCCGGTCGCGCCCCGCCTGGTCCAGCGCCGCCCGCCAGGGCATTCCCTCCAGCCGCAGATGGTTGAAGTGGGAGAGCATGATGATGCCCTCCATCACCGTAATGCCGAACAGCGCGAGGAAGCCGATGGCGGCCGGCACGCTGAAATTCAGCCCGGCCACGGCCAGCGCCGCGACGCCGCCGGTGATGGACATCGGCACGATGCCGAAGACCAGCAGCGTCTCCCGCAGATTGTTGAACTGCACGTAGAGCAGCACGAGGATCAGGGCGAGCGCCGCCGGCACCACCACCGTCAGCCGCCCGATCGCCTCCTGCAGGTTGCGGAATTCGCCCAGCCAGTCCAGCCGGTAGCCGGGGGGCAGCTCCACCAGCCGCTCCACCGCCGCCTGCGCCTCGGCCACCGTGCTCGCCGGGTCCCGGCCGCGGACGGAGAAGCGGATGGGCACGTAGCGGCTGGCATCCTCCCGGTAGATGTAGGAGACGCCGGAGACGAGGCGGATATTCGCCACATCCATCAGCGTCGCCCCGCTGTCCCCGCCCACCGGGATGCGGCCGATGGCGTCCAGATTGTCCCGGTAAGGGGCGGCCAGCCGGACCATGATGGGGAAGTTGCGGTCGCCGCCCGGCTCGTAGAGCCGCCCGGCCTCCTTGCCCCCGATCGCGGCCTGGATCACCTCGTTGATGTCCTCCACCGAGAGGCCGTAGCGGGCGGCGCGGGCCCGGTCGATCTGCACCGCCACGGTCGGCTGGCCGAGCGAGCGGAAGACGGCGAGGTCCGCGACGCCCGGGATCTGGGACATCACCTGGCGGATCTCCTCCGCCTTGCGGGCGATGATGTCGAGCTCCGGCCCATAGACCTTGATGGCGTTGGCGCCCTTCACGCCGGAGGCGGCTTCCTGGACGTTGTCCGAGATCGCCTGGGAATAGCTGAACTCGATGCCGACGAATTCGCGGGAGAGGCGTTCCTGCATGGCGTGGACCAACCCGTCCCGGTTGCGGGCGGTGGTCCACTGGTCGGGCGGCTTCAGCGGCAGGAAGAATTCCGCATTGAAGAAGCCGGCGCTGTCCGTGCCGTCATCCGGGCGGCCCTGCTGGCTGGTGGCGGTGACGACCTCCGGGAACTCCATCAGCACGCCGCGGATGCGGTTCACCGTGGCATTGCCTTCCTCCAGGCTGATCGTGCCCGGCATGGTGGCGCGCACCCAGAGATTGCCCTCCTCCAGCGTCGGCAGGAATTCGGCGCCGAGGGTCGAGAGCAGCAGGATCGAGCCGGCGAAGAGGCCGGCGGCGAGCAGCAGGCAGAGAGGCCGGGCCCGCATGGCGGCGGCATAGAGCCGCTGATGCCCCCAGCGCAGGACGCGGACCAGGGGGGTGTCCCGCTCCTTGCTGTCCTCCTTCAGCAGCGCCGCGGCCAGCGCCGGGGTGATGGTGAAGGTCGCCAGCAGCGCGCCGATGATGGCGTAGGCATAGGTCTTCGACATCGGGCCGAAGATCCGCCCCTCGATCCCGCCCAGGGTGAAGAGCGGGATGAAGGCGGCGATGATGATGAGGGCGGAGAAGAAGATCGCCTTGTCCACCTCCCCCGCCGCGCGCAGCACGGTCAGCGACAGGCCGGACAGATCCCTGGAATTGGGCGGCGCGACGTAACGGTGCGCATGCTGCCGCGCGAGGCCGAGATGGCGGTAGATGTTCTCCACCATGATGACGGTGGCATCCACCAGCAGGCCGAAATCGAGGGCGCCGAGGGAGAGCAGGTTGGCGCTCTCCCCCCGGCTCAGCATCAGCAGGATGGCGAAGAGGAAGGCGAAGGGGATGGTCGCCGCCACCACCATGGCGCCGCGGAAATCGCCGAGGAAGAGCCACTGGATGATAAGGATGAGGGCGACGCCCTCGATGATGTTGTGCACCACCGTACGGGTGGTGATCTTCACCAGATCCTCGCGGTCATAGAGCGGGACGATCTTCACCCCGGGGGGCAGGACGCCGCCGGCATTGATGCGCGCCACCTCCGCCTGCACCCCGTGGATGGTGGGCAGGGTCTGCTCGCCACGGCGCATCAGCACGGTCGCCAGCACCACGTCGTCATCGCCCTCATGCCCGGCGATGCCGAGCCGGGGCAGGTTGCCCACCTCCACCGTGGCGATGTCGGAGAGCAGCACCGGCACCCCGCCCGAGGCGGAGACGACGACGCCGCGGATGTCGTCGAGGCCGCGGATGAGGCCGATGCCCTGCACCACCGCCGCCTGCGGCCCGATGCGGATGGTCCCCGCCCCGACCGTGGCATTGCCGGCCCGCACCGCACTGATCACCTGCGGCAGGCTGAGCCCGTGCGCCGCCATCCGGCGGAGGTCCACCACCACGTTGTAGCTTTTCGTGTGCCCGCCGAAGGAGGTGACGTCCACCACCCCCGGCACCCGCTTGAAGCGGCGGTCCAGCACCCAGTCCTGCAGCGTCTTGAGGTCGGCCAGCGAATAGCCGGGGGGCCCGACCAGCCGGTAGCGCATGATCTCGCCGATGGGCGAGAGCGGGGAGATCTGCGGCTGCGCCCCGTCCGGCAGGCCGTCGAGCTGGCCGAGCCGGTTCAGCACCTGCTGCAAGGCCTGGTCGTAGGTGTAGTTGAAGTTGAACTGCACCCGGACGTCCGAGAGGCCGAAGAGGGAGGTGGAGCGGACCGAGGTGAGGTTGGGCAGCCCCGCCATCGCCACCTCCACCGGGATGGTGACGTAGCGCTCGATCTCCTCGGCGCTCTGCCCCGGATTCTGGGTGATGATGACGACCTGGGGCGGCACCGGGTCCGGATAGGCCTCGATGTTCAGCTTGCTGAAGCCGACCAGCCCGACCGCGATGAAGACAAAGAACAGCAGGATGACCAGCGGCCGGCGCTGCAGGGCGAAGGCGACGATCTGGCGCATGGGTATTTTCCCGGGAACTCAGGCGGCGTGGGACGGCACGGGTGGCGCCGGCGCGAAGCCCGCGCCGGCCGAGGGGGCGTGGAAGGAGCCCGGCAGGGGGATCAGTCGATCCGGGCCGCGCGGTCGATGAACAGGGCGCCGCCCGTCACCACCCGTTCCCCCGGCTTCAGCCCATCCGTCACTTCCACCAGATCCCCGGCGCGGATGCCAGGCTGGATGCGGCGGAGGATGAAGCGGTTGCCGTCCAGCGCCACCCAGACGGAGGCCTCGGCGCCGCGATAGATCACGGCGTTCACCGGCACGCCGACATTCCGCTCCCCGGCCCCGACCGCGATGCGGAAGGTGGCGAACATCTCCGGCTTCAGCAGGCGGTCGGGGTCCTGCACCTCCGCGCGGACGGTCAGGCGGCGGCTGGTGGGGTCCAGCGCGGCGCTCACCATGGTGATGCGGGCGGCGAAGGTCCGGCCCGGCAGGGCGCCGACCGTTACCTCCACCGGCTGGCCGGCGCGGACCATCGGCGCGTCCATCTCCCGCACCGCGGCCACCAGCCACATGGTGGAGAGGTCCGCAATCGTATAGACGGGGTCGCCCGCGCCGGTGGAGAGCCACTGGCCGGGGCCGACGCGGCGCTGCACCACCGTGCCGCCGATCGGCGCCGTCACCGGCACCAGCGCATCCACCCGGCGGGTCTCCTCAATCCTCGCCACCTGCTCGGCGCTGCGGCCCAGCACGCGGAGCTTGTCCCGGGCGGCGGCCAGGGTGGCGTCGGCGCTGCGCAGGTCGGCGGCGGCGGTCATCGCGGCGACGCGGGCCTGCTCCACATCCCGCTGGGAGGCGGCGCGGGCGCTGAACAGGCTCTGCTGCCGGGCTTCCTCGCGCCGCGCCTGATCCAGCGTGGCGCGCGCCTTGTTGGCCGCATCGGCGGCGGAGAGCAGGTCGTTCGCCGCGCCGGCGAGGTCGGTGGTCTCGATCTCGAACAGGGTGTCGCCGGCGGCGACCGTATCCCCCACCCGGGCCAGGGCCCGCATCACCCGGCCATTATAGGGCGAGTAGACCGGGGTGGAGCTTTCGTCATTATAGGCGATGCGGCCTTCGGCCATCCGTTCGGCGCGGAAATCGTGCAGCTGCATCGGCTCGATGCGCAGCGCCCGCATCTCATGGTCGGAGAGGCGGAACTCGCCCTCGGACAGCGGCTCGGGCATCGAGGCGGCGGGGGAGGCGGGCAGCGGCACGTCCCGGCTCGTGGTGTAGTAGTACCAGCCCCCCCCGGCGGCGATGAGCAGCAGCGCGGTGAGGGCAAGCCGGCGACGCGGCGAGGCCTTCGGCGCCGGCACGGGTCGGGCCACACCCTCCGGCAGGGGGGCCGGGGCGATGGCGGCGGCAGCCGGAGCGGTCTCGGCCGCCAGCCGCTCCGGATAGGCCGCCCCGGGGATCGGGTCCGGAAGGGGCGGCTGGTTCAACATATTCATTCTGCTTTAAGACCCACCACGCCGCACGCTTCCTGGCTGCCGCGGCGGTAGATGCGGCGGCAGGTCCGCCGGATCGGCACAGGCGGATGCTGGAGAATGCGGCCCGGCGGCTTACACGAAGATTGGCCGAAACCTTAAAACCCGGGAAGCCAAAATATTTTCGCCGTCGCACGGCATGGGATGGTTGCGGGCAGGGCTCCCGCACCGGACTTGGCCGAGGCGCAGGGCATGGCCCCTTCGGCCCGCGCAATGCCGGCGTTGCAACTATCCGGGCATCCTCGGTCCGACGGCCTCGCCGGATGACGGGGAGATGCGGCAGGGCACGATGCCAGGCCGGTTGCGCCGGGCCATGTCCCTGCCCCTCAACTGCGCGGCACGGCCCGCGGGCCGCCTTCGCCGCCTCGGCCGGAGACCGATGCCGCTGGTGTCGGGCCACCTTCACGTCCTGCCCATGCGTCAGCCGGGCTTCGGCGGTTGAGGCGGACAGGCAGGCAGCCGGAACAAGAGCGGGTGGCCTGACCGGACCGCCGCGGAACCTCGGCGGCGGGGCACACCGGCCCCCGGCTGCGCGCTGCAGGACCGGCCCCGTGGGCCCATGCCCTGCCATGCGCTGGCCCTGGCCCTGGCCCTGGCGCGGGGTCCACGCGCCTCAGGCCAGGGAAGCCACCGCCGCCTGGCGGCGGCTGCCCTTCAGATCAGCAGCTCGATCAGGAAGGGGCCGGGGCGGGCGAAGCTCTGCGCCATCAGGTCGCCCAGCCCTTCCAGCGTGCTGGCCTGGGCGGCCTCCACGCCCATGCTGTTGGCAAGCTGCACCCAGCCGATATCCGGGTTGCCGAGGTCCAGCATGTCCATCGCCGTCCGCCCGGGATTGGCGCCGACATTGCGGTACTCGCCGATCAGGATCTGGTACTTGCGGTTGGAGAGCAGCACGGTGGTCACCGGCAGCTTCTCCCGCGCCTGGGTCCAGAGCGCCTGGGGCGTGTACATGGCGCTGCCATCCGCCTGCAGGGCGATCACCCGCCGGCCCGGCGCGCCGATGGCCGCACCCACCGCGACGGGCGGGCCATAGCCGATGGCGCCGCCGCAATTCTGCAGCCAGTCATGCGCCGGGGCGGCGAAGGTGTGGGGGAAGAAGCCGCGGCCATAGGTGACGGATTCGTCCACGATGACGCTGCCTTCCGGCATCAGCGCCGCCACCGCCTGGGCCAGCCCCTCCGGGCTCAGCGCGCCGCGCGGCGCCTCCGGCCGGGGACCGGGGTCCGGCATGGCGGCGGCGGGGGCGGAGAGCTCCTCGGCCAGGGCGCGCAGGGCGGATTCGGCATCCTGCTCCAGCCGGGTTAGCACGTGCAGCTGGCAACCCGGCGCCCAGAAGGTGCTCGGCCGGCCGGGATAGCCGAAGAAGCCGATCGGCTCCTTGGCGTTCACCAGGATGATGTGCTCGTAGGATTCGAGCGCCTTCACCGCCAGCTCGTTCACATAGGGAACACGGTCCAGCATCAGCCGGCCGCGGCCGCGCTGGATGCGGGCGTTGGAGCCCTCGGCCAGCAGCTTCGCGCCGGTGGCGGCGGCGATTCGCTGCGCCTCCTTCTGTGCCCCCTCGCGCAGGGCCAGGCCGCCGAGCAGCAGCAGGGTGTTCTTCTTCTCCCGCAGCACGCGCGCCGCGTTGCGCACCGCATGCGGATCCGCCTGCGGCACGGCGGGCACGGGCAGGGCCTTGGCCGGCACGCCGCCCTCGTTCCATGAGCTGTCGGAGGGCAGGATCAGCGTCGCCACCTGGCCGGGCGAGGTCCGCGCCGCCTGCACCGCCACGGCGGCATCGGCGCCGACATCCTCGGCCTTGGTCGCGGTGCGGACGAAGGCGGAGGCACCGCGGGCCCAGCCCTCGGTATCCGCGGTCAGCGGCGCGTCGAAGGGTCGGTGATAGACGGCCTGGTCGCCGACGATGTTGACGATGCCGGAGCGCGCCCGCCGCGCATCGTGCAGCCCGGCCAGGCCGTTGGCGAGGCCGGGGCCGCAATGCAGCAGGGTGGCGGCCGGCTTCTCCGCCATGCGCCAGTAGCCGTCGGCGGCGCCGGTGACGATGTTCTCCTGCAGCCCGAGCACGCATTTCATGCCCGGGATGCGGTCCAGCGCGGCGACGAAATGCATCTCGCTGGTGCCGGGGTTGGTGAAGCAGACATCGACGCCGCTCCCCAACAGGGTGTGCACCAGGCTTTCGGCTCCGTTCACGGCGTCATCCTTCCCTTCCGGACATGGCGCCGCAAGGTGCGCGAGGCGGGACGCCGCCGCAAGGGCACGGGGCTTCTACCCGGGTGCCGCCCTGGTCTAGGCTGGCCGCCATGACCAGGACCATCCTGTACGGCTTCGTCGCCGGCTTCCTCGCGGTGCTGGTATTCCACCAGGGCACCGCCTTCCTGCTGCACCATGTCGGCAACGGCCTCGGCCCCTCGGTGGCGCTGTTCGGCCGGGTCCCGGCCCCCTTCAACATGGCGGCGGTGCCGCCCCTCGGGGTGCCGCAGGTGCTCTCCCTCGCCTTCTGGGGCGGGGTCTGGGGCATCCTGCTGGCGCTGCTGCTGCGGTGGCTGCGGGTGCCGGCGCTGCTGTTCGGACTGGTCTTCGGGGCGGTGGCGGCGACGCTGGTGGCCTTCACCCTGGTGGCCCAGATGAAGGGGTTGCCGCTCTGGGCCGGCGGCAACCGGCAGGTCTGGGCACGGGCGCTGCTGTATAACGGCGCCTGGGGCTGGGGCACGGCACTGCTGCTGCTGCGGCCGCTCGGCTTGCGGGCCTGAGGGCGCGCGGAGCCATCCCGTCCGGGCAGACAAGGCGGATCCCGGCGAGGCACGCCCGGCCGGCGCCCGCATCCACAGCATCACCGCCACCGCCGGCCTCTCGGCAAGCAGACGTGCCCAGGCGCGGAATATTGTTGGGAAGCATTGCAGACAAAACGATGCTCGCGCACCGGTTGAATCCCCATCACTGGATTCCCTATTCCCCTCCGGCATCAGGTGGAGGTTCCCGATCATGTATCTCGCCCGGGCGATACTATCTGGCCTGATTGCCCTTCTGGCCGTGCTGCCGGGACGGGGCGCCACTGCGGATATGGTCATCCGCTGCGAAGGCGATGTGACGGAGGCGTTGCAGGCCGCGGTCGGCGCCGGTACGGCACAGTCCCGGCCGATCATCCTCGAGGCGCCAACCGAGGGCGCCCGCTGCGGCCTGCGGCGGGGACTGACCATCCCGCCCGGCATGCAGTTCCTTGGCCGGAATCAGCCGGTCCTGGCGCTGACCGCAAGCGGCCGGGCCTTCACCGGCAATGCCCAGTCGGGCGGCTTCCGCATCGCCGATCTGACGGTGGATGCCAGCGCCGCCTCGGACGACAGGATGATCTACCTGCGCGGTACCCCTTCCGGCCGCATCGAGAACATGCGGCTGATCCGTCCGGGCGGCGGCATCATCCTGACCGGGGGGACGCATGACGTGGCCATCGCCAGGCTCACGGTCATCGAGAGCCGGCATCACGCCGTCGCCATCACCGACAGCTACAACAATTCCATCGACGATGCCGATCTCGAGGGGCAGCGGGGCTTCGGGGTCGTCCTGGACGGCACCTCCCACCACAACCGGCTCAACGGCCTCCGCACCTCGCACAGCGGGTTGGAACTGGTGGGGATGACGTCGCAGACCTCCTACAATGTCCTGACCAACAGCACGGCTTCCCGCACCGGCGATAATTGCTTCTCCATTACTGGCAGCCACAACCGGCTGGCCAACCTGTCCGGCAGCTACTGCGTGGGCGCCGGCATCACCTTCTACGGGTCCTACAACACGCTGGAAAACGGGCGGTTCGTCGGCAATGGCCAGCAGCACTGGGTCCGGCCAGCCTGGAGCGCCGGGGTGCTGTTCGCCCAAGGCTTCGGCGGCGTGGCGCAGCACAATACCGTCCGGAACGTTGTGGTGGATGACGACCAGCCGCAGCCGACCCAGCAGGTCGGGGTGATGGCCCTCGGCGCCTACGAACCCTGGGCGCCACGCCACGAGATCCGGGCGAATTTCTACCGCTATGTCGGCCTGCGCCTGTACCGCGCCACCAGCGCCGGCATCACCGGCCCGACGCCGCCCTCGGGCGATGGGCCGGTTTCGGATGGCGGGGTGACCTGGGTCTTCGTGAACAGCTTCGACCGGACGACCCTGCCGGACAACAACCGCGCCGAGCATGTGGAAGTCCTCCGGGCGGGCCGCGCGCCGCGCGAGGACCGGAGCGGCGCGCCCAACAACCAGGGCACGCGCTGAAGCGGGAGCCGGTCGCAGGACGCGAAGGCGGTGGCCGCGGCGGGATGGCAGGCTGCCTGGCCGCGCCGGATCGCCTCGGGGGGCCTGCCACCTGTGCCTGGTCGGGATCCGGCGCGTTCTGCCGGTGGAGATCCCGGAAACACTTGCGCTGCCGGAGCAACGTGGCACCTTCGGCGCCAGGGAGACCGGGCGGGGAACATCCAGGCCATGACCGTGCAACGCTTCACCGTCTCGCGCCGCGCGGCGCTTGGCCTGCTTGGCGCCGGGGCACCGCTGCTGCTGGCCGCCCCCGGCCCCGTCCGCGCCCAGCGTCGACTCGACCGCGTCTCCTTCGTCACCAATTGGCGCGCCCAGGCGGAGCATGGCGGCTACTACCAGGCCCAGGCCGCCGGCCTGTACCGGGAGGCGGGGCTGGAGGTGGAGCTGCGGCCCGGCGGGCCGCAGGTCAATCCGGCACAGCTCCTCCTCGGCGGGCGGGTGGACATGGCCATGGGCAATGGCCTCGTCGCGTTGCATTTCGTGAAGGAGAACATCCCCTTCCTCTGCATCGCCGCCATCTTCCAGAAGGACATGTCGGTGCTGATCGCGCACCCCGGCACCGGACTCACCGGCTTCGAGGCGCTGCGCGGCCGCACCATCCTGCTCGGCGCCGAAACACGGGTGACCTGGTGGCCCTTCCTGGCGAAGAAATACGGGCTGCGGGAGGAGCAGATCCGCCCCTACACCTTCAACCTGCAGCCCTTCCTGGCGGACCGGATGCTGGTGCAGCAGGGCTATCTGGGCAGCGAGCCCTTCTCGCTCCGCCAGGCGGGCATCGTGCCGGACACGCTGCTGGTCCATGATGCCGGCTTCGAGAATTACGGCACCACCATCAATATCGGCGTGAAGACCCTGGCCGAGAAGCGCGAGGTCATCCAGCGCTTCGTCGATGCCAGCCTGGCCGGCTGGGACCAGTACCTGAAGGGCCCGGCCGGCGGCTTCGACACGGCGCCGGCCAATGCGCTGATCAAGGCGGCGAACCCCGAGATGTCGGATGAGCTGATCGCCTTCGGCACGCGGATGATGAACGAGGCCGGCATCGTCCGCTCCGGCGATGCCACGACGCTCGGCATCGGCGCAATGACCGAGGCGCGCTGGCAGCGCTTCCACGCCGCGGTGGTGGAGGTGGGGGTGCTGCCGCGGGAGCTGGACTGGCGGAAGGCCTTCGACCTTTCCCTGGTGAACAAAGGCGTCGGCCGGGCCTGAGAGTCGTTCCACTGCGATACGCCTTGCGGCGCAGCGCCAGGGCATCGCGGCGTTGCCCGCCCGCCGGGCTTCCGGCAGAAGGTGGCGCCCGGCCACCGCGCGGCCGGCGAAAGCAGGGGCGCCCCTTCGGCATGCGGACACTCTTCGTCCACCAGAATTTTCCGGCCCAGTACCGGCATGTCGCCCCCGCCCTGGCGGCCCGCAAGGGGCATCAGGTGGTGGCGCTGGGGGAGAATGCCGGGGAGGCGCTGCCGGGCGTGCAGCATGTGCGCTACAAGGCGCCGCCGACCGGGGCGGAGAAGACCCACCGCTATCTCCGCCGGCTGGAGAATGCCACCTATCGCGGCCAGCAGGTAGCCCGCGCCGCCATGGCGCTGCGCGACCGCGGCTTCACCCCGGACCTGGTCTGCTGCCACCCGGGCTGGGGGGAGGGCCTCTTTCTCCGTGACGTCTGGCCCGATGCCAGGCTGCTCTACTATTACGAATTCTACTATACCTCGCGCGGCGCCGATGTCGGCTTCGACCCGCCGGGGCGGGAGGTCTCGATCGACGATGCCTGCCGCGTCCGCCTGCTGAACGCCAACCACCTGCTCTCCCTCCAGGTCTCCGACTGGGGCCATACCGCCACGCAATGGCAGGCCAGCCGCTTCCCGGACTGGGCGCGGCGCAAGCTCTCCGTGGTGCATGAGGGGATCGACACGGCGGCGATCCGCCGCCTGGCGGAGCCGAGCTTCACCCTGGCCGATGGCCGCCTGCTGCGCCCGGGCGACGAGGTGGTGACCTTCATCGGCCGCGGCCTCGAGCCCTATCGGGGCTTCCACAGCTTCATGCGCGCCCTGCCGGAGATCCAGGCCCAGCGCCCCGACGCCCAGGTGGTGATGGTCGGTGGGGATGAGCCGCATTACGGCGGCAAGCCGCGGCAGGGCGGCACCTGGCGGGAGGTGATGCTGCAGGAGCTGGAGGGGAAGCTCGACCTCTCCCGCATCCATTTCCCGGGCAAGGTGCCGCATGCGGCGCTGCAGGCGCTGCTCAGCCTCTCCGCCGCGCATGTCTACCTGACCTACCCCTTCGTCCTGTCCTGGTCGATGCTCGAGTCGATGGCCTGCGAATGCCTCGTCATCGGCTCCCGCACCCCGCCGGTGGAGGAGGTGATCCGGCATGGGGAGAACGGGCTGCTGGTGGATTTCTTCCGGCCGGAGGAGATCGCCGGCGCGGTGGTGCAGGCGCTGCGGGACCCGGCGGCGATGGCGCCGCTGCGCCGGGCAGCGCGGGAGACCATCCTGGCGCATTATGATTTGCGAAAGGTTTGCCTGCCACAGATGCTGACGCTGATTGACCGGGTCGCGGCGGGGAGCCTGAGCCCCCTCGAGATCTGAGCGGGTGGCGGGAGCGATGTCTCCCAAAGCGGAACGTTACATAATATTACGATAACAAACTTTTGAGGCTCGCGATGTTAGGATTTGTGAAGCCCCAACCCGGTGTTGCGGTGCACATTGCCGTTGCATCGCACACCAAAAGTTTGCACCCCAGGTTGGGCGCCGGCTCCGGTGCGGGCACCAAAGACGCTGGCGGACCCCGCCGGGCGGGACGCATCCGGGGAGGGCGCGTCCAATAACCGCAGCCGAACGGCGCGGGCAGGACAAACGGTAGGACGTAAGCGGAAGGCTGCCACGCAGACCGGCTGTATGGCGGCACGTGAGCACATGCAGCGAGAGGGCGGCATGGGACAGTTTGGGGTTGCCATCATCGAAGCCGATGGCCAGTTCGGCCGGCCGCTGGCGAAATTCCTCGCCGACCACGGCTTCCTGCCGGAATTGCATCAGGATGCCGTCGCACTCTTTCCCCGTCTCGCCACCCGCCCGCCCCAGGCGGTGCTGCTGGGCTGCGAGGGGGAACCGAGCGCGACGCTGCAGACCCTGCGCCGCATCCGGGAGATGTCCATCGTCCCCTGCCTCATCCTCTCCGGCCAGGCGGACGACATCAGCGAGATCCTGGCCCTGGAAGCCGGCGCGGACGGGCTGCTCGACCGCGCCACCCCGCACCGCGCCCTGCTGGCCCGGCTGACCGCCGTGCTGCGCCGCGGCGATTGGGGCGCGGTGGAGACCGTGCCCGCCCTCTCGGTCGGCGGCTGGAAGCTGATCCCCGAGCGCCGCCAGCTCCTCCGCCCCGATGGCAGCGAATGCGCGCTGACCACGGCGGAATTCGACCTGATGCAGATCCTCGCCGAAAGCATGGGCAAGCCGGTCTCCCGCGACCTCATCGCCGCCCGGGTCTTCAAGCGCCCCTTTCGGGCGGAGGACCGGACGGTGGACAACCTGGTGCTGCGGCTCCGCCGCAAGCTGGGCCCCACCCAGCAGGACAGCATCAAGACCATCCGCGGCGCCGGCTACCTCTTCGCCGGCTTCATCGGCAGCGCCACCCGGGTCGCGGTGGCCTGAGCGCCGCCACCCCTGCCCTGCGGCCCCGGCCGGTCTGATCCGGGGCAGCCTCCGGCCCGATGGACCACGGTGCGCTCCATCCGTTCGGAGATAAGCTGCTCTAGATGGTGTACTTTCTAGAGCAAGAGATTCGATCAGGTGATTCCACCTGATCGGATATTGCTCTAGGCTCCGGTCCCCGCCCGCCGCCACAGGCTGAATCGCCCTTGTCCGACCGCATTGCCGGCATGCCGGCCGAGGATCTCCTCCGCATTGCCCTGGCCGCGGTCCGCTTCCCCGCCGCCATCGGATCCGGGGAACGCTTCACCCCGGCCGACCTGCAGCGCATCGCCGAACGCTTCCCCGGCTTCCTCGCCGCGCATCTGGACCGCTTCGGCGTGCTGGGCGGCGCGCCGGGCATCGCCGGCTTCGGCTCGGCGCTGGCCGCCTGGGCGCGGGGCGGCGCCGGAGAGGGGGCGGGGCTCGCCGCCCTCGCCCAGCGGCTTTCGCTGCGGCCGGAGGCGGGGGCGCTGCTCGCCGCCGCCCTGCCCGCCATGGCGGAACTCCGCCCGCGCGATCTGCCGCCCGGCCTCGCCGCCCCGGGGCCGGGGGGGTTCTCCCTGCTCTTCCGCCTGCTGGCCTATGCCATCCGCCTGCGCCGGCCGGACATGCTGGCGGTGGTGCCGGCCGAGCCGCTGGCCATGGTGGATTGGGTCATCGTCTTCGGCCTGGCGGAGCACGGCCTCTGGCACCTGCTGCCCATCCGCGATCGCCGCCTGCTGCTGGCCGGCGACGAGAACCGCCTGCCGCTGTTCCTCCGCGCCGTCGGCCGCTTCCGCCCGGATCTGGCGGCGCTGGCGGACCGTCCCTTCCTGCTGCGCGACTGGTTCCGCCGCCATGCCAGCGCCGAATACGGCATCCGGCTGGAAGCCCCCGCCGCGATAGCGGCGCGCCCCGGGCTGCTGACCGTGATCGGGCCGTGGAAGCAGGTGCTCGGCATCGCCGACGATTGCTTCTCCGCCTGCCGCGCCCTGCTGGAGGCCGACCGGCCCTTCGAGGTGGTGAGCACCCGTCCGGCCCGCTGGATCGAGGCGGATCCCGACAAGCTCGCCCTGCTCGGCCATCTCTCGGCGCCGGTGCCGCATGGCGACCGCGCCCTGTTCTGCGACACGCTGTTCGAGGCGGTGATCTGGGCACTGCGCCATTGGCGCCGCTTCGAGGCCTTCCGCCGCACCGATCTCTTCACCCCCTGGGAGCTGCCCGGCCTGCCGCCGGGCTGGCGCCTGGCGGCCGGGATGTTCGACACGGTGATGACGCCGGCAGGCTTCGTGCAGCAGGCCTTTGCCGGCACCGGGGCGGGGCGGGTGCTGCGCCTCACCTCCTCCGTCGAGGTCGTGGGGCGGCCGGCGCCGGCCGCGCGGCTGCTGCTGCGGCGGGCGCTGCCGCTGCCGCCACGGGCGCGGGTGGTGCTGACGGTGTTCGACTTCTCCTCCCATGTCAGCCGCAAGAACCCAGATGCGGCGATCGCCGCCTTCGCCGCCATCCGCCGCCAGTTCAAGGATGCGGTGCTGGTGGTGAAGACGACGCGCGGCCGCCGCCGTCGGGGCGAGGCGCGGCAGCTGGCGGCGAAGCTGCGCGCGGTGCCGGGCGCCATCTGGGTCGATGGCGCCTGGGACAATGCGGCGCTGGAGGCGCTGATCCAGCGGGCCGATGCCTTCATTTCCCTGCACCGGGCGGAGGGGTTCGGGCGGAACATCGCCAAGGCGCTGCTGCTCGGCACCAAGGCGGTGGTCACCGACTGGTCCGGCAATGCCGATATGCGGGCGGAGCCGGGCTATTTCGGCGTGCGGGCAAAGCTCGTGCCCCTGCGGCCGGGGGATTACGTGCTGGCCCGGGGCCAGCATTGGGCGGAGCCGGATGCGCGGCACGCGGCGCGGCAATTGCGCGCGGCGCTGGGGCCCAGCGTGCCGAAGCCGGGGCGGGCGGCGTGCCGGTTCTCGCGGCAGCGCTTCGGGCGGAGGTTGGTGAAAATATTGGAGTGAAGTTGGGGGCTCTGCCCGTTGGCGGCAGGACCCCCAACCCTCCGGACCCCGGCGGGCGTGCAGAGGGCAGAGCCCTCTGCCAGGGGCCCGGGGGCGGAGCCCCCGGATTGCCGC
>NZ_JAMZIK010000162.1 GCF_024178315.1 Siccirubricoccus soli
GACCCCCAACCCTCCGGACCCCGGCGGGCGTGCAGAGGGCAGAGCCCTCTGCCAGGGGCCCGGGGGCGGAGCCCCCGGATTGCCGCTCCCTCCCCACCACGCCACACTCCCGGCATGTCTCTCGCCACCCGCCTCGACGCTGCCCTTGCCGCCCTGCCCCGCGACTTCCCCGGCCCCGGCGGCGCCGTCGCCGTGCTGCGCGCCGGCGAGGTCCTCGCCCGCCACGCCTGGGGCTACGCCAATGCGGAGCGGCGCATCCCCTTCACCCCCGCGACGCTGTTCCGCATGTGCTCGATCACCAAGCAGTTCACCTGCGCCCTGGTGCTCGATGCCTGTCGCGATCCCGCCATGCTGGACCCGATCATCGCCGCGCGGCTGCCGCATCTGGTGGGCCCGGTGCCTAGCGCGCTGCAGCTCTGCCACAACCAGTCGGGGCTCAGGGACTACTGGGCCGTGGCCATGCTGCTCGGCTCCCCGGTGGAGGCGCCTTTCGGCGATGCCGAGGCGTGGCAGCTCATCGCCGAGACGCGCAGCCTGCATTTCGCCCCGGGCACGCGCTACTCCTATGTGAACCAGAATTTCCGCCTGCTCTCCGATGCGCTGGAGACGCATACGGGCCGCGGCTTCGCCGAGCTGCTGCGCAGCCGCCTCTTCGCCCCGGCCGGCATGGGAAGCGCGGTGCTGGCCGCCGATACCCGCGCCCTGCCCGATGGCACGGAAGGCTATGAGGGCAATCCCGCCCTCGGCTTCCGCGCGGCAGAGAACCGCATCCTCTGGACCGGCGATGCCGGCCTCGCCGCCTCGCTGGACGACATGATCGCCTGGGAGCGCTGGATCGACGCGACGCGGGAGGATCCGGACTCGCTCTACCGCCGCCTCTCCACCCCCGTCGCCTTCGCCGATGGCGCGGCGGCGAGCTACGGCTTCGGCCTCGCCCGCGGCAATGCCTTCGGCCGGGCGATGACCGGCCATGGCGGCGCGCTGCGCGGCTGGCGCAGCCACCGGCTTTACGTACCGGGGGAGCGGGTCTCCGTGGTGGTCATGTTCAACCACCTCTCGGACGCCAATGCGGCGGCGATGGGCCTGCTGCGCGCCGTGCTGGACGAGGCGTCGGCGCCGCCACAGGAGCTGCCGCCGCCCTCCTGGCTCGGGGTCTATCGGGAAGCTGAAACCGGGCTTTCCGCACGGGTGGAAACGGCCGGCCCTGGCCGCCTCCGGCTGCGCTTCGGCCATACGCCGGAGCTGCTGGAGCTGCAGCCGGATGGCAGCGCGGTGGCCGGCCGCACCCGGCTTCGCCCCGCCGCGGACGGGCTGTGGCTGGAGCGCGGCGGGGAGAATCTGGCCTCCCGCCTGGTGCCCGCCGGCGGCGCGGCCGCGCCCGATATCGCCGGCCGCTACCGCTGCGCGGAGCTGGGTGCGGAGCTGGCGGTGGAGGAGGCCGGCGGCCCGATCCATGGCGGCTTCTCCGGCCCGCTGGGCCAGGGGCGGATGGAGGCGCTGACGCCGATCGGCCCCGATCTCTGGCTGCTGCCCTGCCCCCGCGCCCTGGACCACACGCCACCGGGCGACTGGACCCTGGCCTTCAGCCGCGATGGGGCGGGGAAGGTGGCCGGGGTGGAGGTGGGGTGCTGGCTGGCGCGGGGACTGCGCTATGAACGGGTTGACTGAGGCCGCCGTCACGCCGTGACCATGTCCTGACGCGGTCTCGGCACCCCGGCCGCGAAGCCCGGCCCTCGGGCTCTTGCCCCAGCGAGGACTGCCTGCCGGCGTCGCCTCATCAGGCCAGCTGGCGCGGCGTGCTGCGGCCCGGCTTGCCCGGCGCGCGGAACCGGCCAAGGCTCGGTATCCTCGGCGCCCAGGAGTCCCCATGATCCGCCTCGGCATGCTCACCCCATCCTCCAACACGGTGCTGGAGCCGTTGACGGCGGAGATGCTGCGCGGCCTGCCCGGCGTCACCGCGCACTTCGCCCGCTTCCGCGTGTTGGCGATCAATCTCGGCGAGGCGGCCTCGGCGCAATTCGACCCGGCGCCGGTGATCGCGGCGGCGGAGCTGCTGGCGGATGCGAAGGTGCATGCCATCTGCTGGAACGGCACCTCCGGCGCCTGGCTCGGCCTCGAGCAGGATCGCGCCCTCTGCGCCGCCATCACCGCCGCCACCGGCATTCCCGCCACCACCGCGACGCTTTCCTTGATGGACGCCTTCGCCGCGCTCGGGGCCAAGCGGATCGGCCTCGTCACCCCCTACCTGGCGGAGGTGCAGCGGGCGATCCTGGCGCGCTTCGCCGCCTCCGGCCTGACCTGCGTGGCGGAGCGGCATCTGGAAGACCCCGGCAACTACTCCTTCGCCGAGCATCCGGCGCCGAAGGTGGATGCGCTGGTGCGGGAGGTGGCGGCCGCAGGCCCGGAGGCGATCGCCATCCACTGCACCAATTTCCGCGGCGGCCTCGGCGCGCCGGCGCTGGAGGCGGCGCTGGGCATCCCGGTGCTGGACAGCGTGGCGGTCTCGCTCTGGGGCAGCCTGCGGGCGGCGGGGGCGGATCCGCGGCCGCTGCTGCCCCGGGGACGGGTGTTCGGGCTGGGCGGGCCGCGCACCGAATTGTCTCACAAATCTTAGTAGTCTCTTTTTTGATTGATAGAAGGTTAACGCCCGGCTAGGTCTTCCGCCCCGGAAGGACCCTGCGCCATGGCCAGCCTCGCTCCCGACCTGCTGCTCACCGCCGGCGAGACCGGCTGGCGCGGCGGCGGGCCGCTGGTGCTGACCTTCAGCTTCGCCACGGACGGGCTGGACCCGCTGGGCAATGCCCTCGCCCCCGGCCAATGGGCCGCCTTCAGCGCCGCGCAGCAGGGGAGCGCCCGCCAGGCCCTGGCCGCCTGGGCCGCCATCTCCGGCCTGAGCTTCCTCGAGGTGCCGGATACCGCGGGCGGTGCCGGCATCGATCTGCGCTTCCGGCTGGAGGGCATGGGGCTCGGCGTGGCGGGCACGGGCTGGGGGCCGGAGGATCCGGTGCTCGCCGGAGATGTCGCCCTCTCCCTCAGCCTGTTCCGCGCGGACAGCCTGGCGCCCAGCGCCACACGCATCGGCTTCGCCACCCTGCTGCACGAGATCGGCCATGCGCTGGGGCTGGAGCACCCGCCCGCCGGCACCACGCGGGATGTCACGGTGATGTCCTCCACCACCGGCGCACTCGGCCAGCCGGCGGCGCCGCGGGAGGTGGATGCGGCAGCGGTGCAGCGCCTCTACGGCACGGAGGCGGCGGAACAGGCGCGCGGCCAGAGCTGGTCCTGGGACGGCGCAGTCCACGCGGTGCGCGGGGAAGGCACGGCGGGGGCGGATCGCCTGGTCGGCACCGACCTTGCCGACCTGCTCCTCGGCGGCGCCGGGGATGACACGCTGCTGGGTGGCGCGGGGGATGACACGCTGGTCGGCGGCGGCGGGGCGGATGAGCTGGCGGGCGGCGCCGGGCTGGACACGCTGCGCTTCGGCGAGCCGCGGGCGGCGGTGACGCTGGGGCTCGGCGCCGGCACGGCGGAAAGCACCGCCGGCCGGGCCAGCTTCAGCGGCATCGAGCGCTTCGAATTCACCGACGGCACGCTGGTGACGGCGGCGGCGGATCCGGCGGCGGCGGTGCTGCGCCTCTATGCCGCCGCCTTCGGCGCGGCGCCGGATGCCGACAGCCTCGCCATCGCCGTCGCGCGTCTGGGGGCCGGCAGCCCGCTGGAGGCGCTGGCGGAGGGGGTGCTGCAGGGCGCCGCCTTCGCCGGAAGCTGGGGCGGCCTGAGTGATGCCGGCTTCGCCGCGCTGCTGGCAGAGCATCTCGGCCAGCCCTTGCTGGCGCTGGACATTGCGGAGGCGCTGGCGCTCGGCCAGTCCCGCGTCGCGGCGCTGGCCGGACTGGCGGAGAGCGGTGCGGCGCGGCAGGCGACGGCAGCGAGCCTGGCCGAGGGGGTGTGGGTGACGGCAACGCCGGAGGTGCGGCAATTCTCCCTCGGCCTCGCCAGCGATCCTGCCCTGCCTGTCGGCACCGGCGCGGCCGAGGCCGCCGCCGCGCTGCTGGAGGCGGCGGGCGGCGAGGTCGCCCCCCTGCCCCGCGCGGTGCGGGCCGCGCTGCACCATGCGCAATGGGCAGCAGAGAATCTGGACGGTGCGGCGCATCTGGCCGGCCTCTCCACCGCCACGCTGCTGACGGGCGTGCTGGAGGAAGCCCAGGGCGGCACGCCCTGGGAGGCGACGCATATCCTGATCGGGTAAGGCGCCGCCCGGCCCTCAGTACGGGCTCGCCGGTCGAACCGTCCCGCAGAAGGACTCAGACCGGGGTCCGGGGAGGGGTACCCTCCCCGGCGGGAGTGCAGAGGGCAGAGCCCTCTGCCGGGGCCGGGGGGCAGCGCCCCCGATCACCCCCGCAGCACCAGCTCCGCAATCTGCACCGCGTTCAACGCCGCGCCCTTCAGCAGCTGGTCCCCCACCACGAAGATCGCCAGGCTCCGCCCGGAGGGATCGCCCAGGTCGCGCCGGATGCGGCCCACCAGCACCTCCTCGCGGCCGGAGGCCTCGACCGGCATCGGGTAGTGGTTCGCCGCCGCGTCATCCACCACGCGCAGCCCCGGCGCCGCTTCCAGCAGCGCCCGCGCCCGCTCCGGCGCCATGGGCTCGTCGAATTCCAGGGTGATGGCCATGGCATGGGCGCGCAGCACCGGCACGCGGATGCAGGTGATGCCGATCGGCAGCTCCGGCAGGCCCATGATGCGGCGGGTCTCCGCCACCACCTTCAGCTCCTCGCCGTTATGGCCGGTCTCCGGGTCCATGGTCGCGTTGTGGCTGAACAGGTTGAAGGCGTAGGGGTGGGGCAGCACGCGGGGCGTGAAGGCCTCGCCGCGCAGCGCGGCGGCGGTCGCCTGCTCCAGCTCCGCCATCGCCGCGGCCCCGGCGCCGGAGGCGGCCTGGTAGGTGGCCATGCTCAGCCGGCGGATCGGCAGGGCGCGGTGCAGCGGGGCCAGGGCCACGGTGGCGATGGCGGCGACGCAATTCGGGTTGGCGATCAGCCCGGCATGGCCAGCGAGCGCCGCGGCATTCACCTCCGGCACCACCAGCGGCACCGCGGGATCCATGCGGAAGGCGGAGGAATTGTCCACCACCACCGCCCCGGCGGCGCGGGCCAGCGGCGCCGACTGGCGGGAGAGGGTGGCGCCGGCGGAGAAGAAGGCGAGGTCGATGCCCTTGAAGCTGTCCTCGCCCAACGCCTCCACAGTGATCTCCTGACCGCGGAAGGGCAGGCGCTGCCCGGCCGAGCGCGGGGAGGCGAGCAGCCGCAGCCCGCCCACCGGGAAGCCGCGGCTTTCCAGGCTTTCCAGCAGGGCATGGCCGACCGCGCCGGTGGCGCCGAGGATGGCGATCTGCGGCAGGCGTGCCGCGCCGGCGCGGGCGGCGGCGGCAAGCGATGGGGGCAGGGTATCGGGCATGGGCGGTGTCTCCTGGGAAGCCGGGGAGACGGGGCCCTGTGCTGGCCGGCCCCGTCCGTCACCGGCGGGGCCTTGCTGGGGGTTATGCCGCGATGGTCACCGCGCAGCCGCCAGAGGACGCCCCGCCGGAGCGGTCGTCTTCTTCGTCGTGCGCTTGCTGATGGCCATGCCGGACATGGGATGGCGCGTAGCAGGCCGTTCCGGCTGCGGCAAGCCTTTTGCCGTGCTTCGCCCCCTTGGCGCCATCAACGTTATATTATAACGTTACCTCATGCCGCGCCGCCTCTGCCTTGCCCTTCTCCTCTTCCCCCTTCCCGCCCTGGCCCAAACCGCCGCGCCGGAAGTGGTCCTGCCCGAGCTGGTGGTGGAGGCGCAGCGCGCCGCCGCCGCCCGCCAGGGCATCCTCGCCCGCTTCGGCGCGCGGGAGGTGACAGTGGAGCGCGAGACCATCGAGGCCCTGCCCGGCGGCGCCAGCCAGCCGCTGAACCAGGTGCTGCTGCAGACGCCGGGCGTGGTGCAGGACAGCTTTGGGGACATCCATGTCCGCGGCGAGCACCGCAACCTGCAATACCGTCTCAACGGCGTCGCCCTGCCGGAGGGGCTGACGGGCTTCGGCCAGGTTTTCGATGCCCGGTCGCTGCGCAGCGTCAGCGTGCTGACCGGCGCCCTGCCCGCGCAATTCGGTTTCCGCACCAATGCGGTGATTGACCTCGAGACCCGCACCGGCACGCTCGATCCCGGCGGCAGCATCGGCGTGTATGGCGGTTCCCGCGGCACCTGGCAGCCGCATCTGAGCTGGGCGGGCATCGCCGCCGGCTGGGATGTGTTCGCCACCGGCACCTTCCTGCGCTCGCAGCAGGGGGTGGAGAACCCCACCTCCTCCTGGCAATCCATCAACGGGCAGACGGAGCAGTGGCGCGGCCTCGCCTATGCCGCGCGGCAGCTCGACGACACGACGCGGCTCTCGCTGATCTTCGGCGGCAATGCCAACCGCTTCAACCTGCCGGTGACGCGCGGCCTGGCGCCGGAATTCACCGCCTTCGGCCTGGACAGCTTCGACAGCGCCGCGCTGCGCGCCCGGCAATGGGAGCGGAACTGGTACGGCGTCGCCGCCTTGCAGAAGAGCTGGGGCGATATCGACCTGCAGGTGGCGCCCTTCTTCCGCTACTCCTCCATCTCCTACACGCCCAGCCTCCCGGGCGAGGTCATCTTCAACGGCAGCGCCGCCAGCGTCTTCCGCGCCAGCATGGCCGCCGGGGTGCAGGCCGATGCCGCCTGGCGCATCGCCGCCGACCACACGCTGCGCTTCGGCGGGCAGGTCACCGGGGAGCGCGCGCAATTCCGCAGCGACAGCACCGTGCTGCCGCTGGATGCGGACGGCAACGCCATCGACGCGCCCTTCGTCATCGGCGACCGCTATGGCCGCACCGGCTGGCTCTACGGCATGTACCTGCAGGATGAATGGCGCCTCACCGAAAGGCTGACGCTCAATCTCGGCCTGCGCTGGGACCAGGCGGTGCAGTACACCGCTGCCGGACAGGTCTCGCCGCGCATCAACCTCGTCTGGCGGCCGACGGACACGACGACCATCCATGCCGGCTACGCCCGCACCTTCACGCCGCCGCAATTCGAATCGGTGCAAGCCAGCAGCTTCACCAGGTATCTCGGCACCACCGCAGCGCCGGAGAGCCTGGAGAACGGGCTGGCGCGGCCGCAGCGCGACCACCGCTTCGACCTCGGCATCTCCCAGCGCTTCGGCCAGCACCTGACGCTCGGCATCGACGGCTACTACAAATTCGTCCGCGACCTGCTGGATTTCGGCCAGTTCGGCAATGCGCTGATCTTCACGCCCTTCAACTTCCGCCAGGGCCGCGTCTATGGCGTGGAGTTCAGCGGCAATTGGCGGGACGAGACCTGGCTGATCTACGGCAACCTCGCCCTCTCGCGCTCCGTCGGGCGGGACCTGCGCAGCGGGCAATTCGCGATCGAGCCGGATGAGCTGGCCTATATCGCCAGCAAATACGTCCGCACCGACCACGACCAGCTCATCACCGGCTCCGCCGGCGTGGTCTGGAACGGCTGGGAGGGCGGGCAGCTCTCCGGCTCCATGCTCTATGGCAGCGGGCTGCGGAAGGGCTTCGCGGCGACGGAGAAGGTGACGCCCTATGCGGTGTTCAATTTCGGCGTGCGGCAGGCCTTCACCGGGCCGGATGGCGGGCGCTGGACCGCGCGGCTGGATCTGCTGAATGCCTTCGACCGGAGCTACCAGTTGCGCGACGGGACGGGCATCGGCGTGGGGGCGGCGCAGTACGGGCTGCGGCGGACGATCTATGCGGGGCTGAGCCGCGAGTTCTGAGAGGGGTGTCGCGGCAGTGCCGCGACCCTCTCCCGGCCTCCCCGCCAAGGGCCAAAAGGCCCCTGGCACCTTTGAGTCTGCTGGTCCTGCCGCCTCACTCGGGCTCGATGCCCGCAGCGGCGATCACCGCCTGCCATTGCGGCACCTCGGCACGCAGGCGCTCCGCCAGGGGCTGCGGGCCGGTGAGGAGCAAATCCGAGCCGCGCTCGGCGACGCGCATGCGCAGCTCGCTCTCCGGCGCGCGCAGCGGCGCCAACTCCGCCAGCACGCGCTCGATCGCCTCCGGCGGCGTGGAGCGGCCGGCGAACAGCCCGTACCACAGGGTGGAGGCAAAGCCCGGCACCACGTCGCTGGCCGAGGGGACATCCGGCAGCAGCGGCGCGCGCTCGGTCGTCGTCACCCCGATGCAGCGCACCGTGCCGCTGCGGATATGCTCCAGCGGAATCCCGACATCGCCGATATAGCAATCGATGTCGCCGGCCAGCAGCGCGTTCATCACCAGCTGCGCGCCGCGATAGGGCACATGCGTCACCTGCACCCCGGCCTTCTGGAACAGCATGGCGCCGGTCAGGTGGGTGGAGGCACCGACGCCGGAACTGCCATAGGTCAGCCGGTTCGGCGTCGCCCGCGCGGCGGCGATGAATTCCGCCAGGCTCGCCGGCCCGTTGGCGCGCACCACCAGGGTGTAGGGGGATTGCATCACCAGCGTCACCGGCAGCAGGTCGGCGAAGGGGTCGAAGCCCAGGTTGCGGCGGATCGCCGGCAGGGTGGCGACGGCGTTGGAGGTGATGAGGAAGGTATGGCCATCCCCGGCCTGCGCAACGTACTGCATCCCGACCGCGCCGCCTGCGCCCGCCCGGCTGTCGAACACCACGGGCTGGCCGAGGCGCGGCGTCAGCCAATCGACGAAGTGGCGCGCCGGCACATCCTGCGGCCCGCCCGGGGCGAAGGGGCTGACGAGGCGGATGGGCCGGCTGGGCCAGGGCTGCCCCTGGGCCTGCACCGGAGGGATGAGCGCCGGCACGGCAAGCCCGCCGAGCAGCGCCGCGCCGATTCTGCGGCGGGGGATGGGCATGGAGGTTCCTCCTGGCTCTTTCTTGGTCAGCCGAGGCTAGAGCAGGCTCCTCCCCGCGCGAAACCCGAAGGCGTGTGCCCCGGGCCGGATCGCGGGCCCGGGGGCATCGGGCGGGCCGCCGCCCTGCCCGCGAAGCGCACCGGGCGGCCGGCGCAGAGGCGGGCCACCGCGAGGCCGGGGCCTAGAGCATGCTGCGTTCGCTTGCGCTCACGCAGCATGCTCTAGGCCGTTGTTTTGCGAAATCTTCACGCGTTCAGATGATTTCATCTGAACGCGATCTGCTCCGGGACGCTGGCCGCCGGATGACGGCCTGATGCCAGCGGCATCGGCCCCCGACCGATGCCGCGGAGACGCTCCGAGGGGTAGTTGGCCGCTGACGATCAACTGCCGTTGACACTATGGCGTGTTCCGCCGCGCGCCCCAGGCGGCCGCCAGGGCCAGCAGCAGCAGGGCGGCCGGCAGCACCACCAGCCCCCAGCCGGGATCGACCCAGGGGCTCTGGTTGCCGCTCAACTCGACGAGCCGGTTCCGCACATCAGTCCCCGGGCTGACGCCGGCCATCAGCGCGCCCGCGGCCGGGGCGAAGATCATGCAGGCAGCCAGGGCCAGCGCCGGCGCCCGGTAGCGTGCCAGGCTCGGCGAGACCACGACGACGATCGCCAGCACCAGGGCGAGGAGCTTGAGGGATGTCAGGATCGGCACCGCCTGCCAGGCGGAAAGGCCGAGAAGCTGCTGCTCCGTGCCGCGGACATGCAGCGCGGGCAGGAAGAGCGTGGTCGCGACGGCCAGCAGGATGGCAGCGCCCAGCATGACCAGGCTTGCCCCCTCCCTGTGCGAGGTTGTTCTCATTGTCGTTACCTCCCAGGCCGGCCTTGATGACCGGCTCCAGCAGAAAAGTTAAATTTCTGCGCATGCAGTTCAAGCATGTCGTGCCGCTCCTCCTGCTGCTGCTCGCTGCCGGCCCGGGCGGGGCGCAGGAGCTGGCCGGGCATGGCGGGCCGGTGCGGGCGCTGGCGGTGCTGCCGGGTGGCGGCCTCGCCTCCGCCGGCTTCGACCAGGCGGTGATTCTTTGGGACCCGGCGCGCGGCACGGCGCAGCGGGTGATGCGCTGGCATGGCGGGGCGGTGAATGTCCTGGCGGCGCTGCCCGGGGGCAGGCTGGCCAGCACCGGGGAGGATGGCCGCATCGCCCTCTGGCCGTCGGGGGGAGCAGAGCAGCCGCGCCAGGTGCTGGAAGGCCATGCGGCGCCGGTGGCGGCCCTGGCGGTGGGACCGGAGGGGCAGCTCGCCTCCGCCGGCTGGGACGGCACGGTGCGGCGCTGGCGGGCGGATGGCTCGGCGGAGGTGCTGGAGGGCCATCAGCGCCCGGTGAACGGGCTGGCCTTCCTGCCCCCGGGCCTTGCCTCGGCGGGGTATGACGGCACGGTCCGGCTCTGGGCGGCGGATGGCACGGGGCGGGTCATTGGCGAATACGGCCTGCCGCAGAATGCGCTGGCGGCCCTGCCCGGCGGCGGAGTGGCCGCGGGCGGGGCGGATGGCGTGGTGCGGCTGCTCGGGCCCGATGGCGCGGTGCGGGAGCTGCCGGTGGGTCCATGGCCGGTGGTCGGGCTGGCGGTGGCGCCGGATGGCCGGCTGCTGGCCGCCGCCTCGCTGGGCGGCAGCGTCGGCCTGTTCCAGCTGCCGGAGGGGCGCCTGCACGCGACGCTGGAGGGGCCCGGCCTGCCGGTCTGGGCCGTGGCCTTCGCGGCGGATGGGCAGAGCCTCTGGACCGGCGGGCAGGACCGGCTGGTGCGGCGCTGGTCGGTCGCGGGCCGGCCGCTCGGCC
>NZ_JAMZIK010000163.1 GCF_024178315.1 Siccirubricoccus soli
CGGCACTCACTTCACCGAGCCCACCGGCGATGGCTGGACGCCCGAGGACATCAAGCAGAAGGGCGGCATCGCCCGAAGGCGTGAATCTGCTCTGCAAACAAAGGCGTAGAGCGCTTTCGGTGAACGCATGTAAACCGAAAACGCTCTAGGTCTGTGGGTCGTGGTCAGTGGAGGGGCAGGGTCTGCGGCTCCTCCTCCCGCCACGGGCCGATGGTCCGGGACAGGTCTTCGAACTCGACGCCGCTGTTTTCGAATGGATTGCATCCATGCTTGGCGCGGCCGATGGGTAGCGGGCGGCGCTGGCCCGGACGGGGCAGTGTGACCGGCGGAAGCCCCGCGAGCGGCTCTTCACAAGGGCCAACTCGCGCTGAGCGCGTGGACGGTGCGGGCATAATCCTCGCGGGCCTTCTCCCGCTTCTCCCGTTCCTCAGCCACGATCCGGCGGCACCGCATCTCGGTCTCGGTCTCGGTCTCGGTCTCGGTCTCGTGGCGCGTCAGGCCGTGGGCAAGCAGATGGGCGAACTCGTGCTCATCTCCCGTCAACTGGATGATGGCGGTCTGTTCCCGCTGGGCGGCATAGATATCGAAGAACTGACCCACCCAGCGGAGAAGAAAGCCGGGCTGCGGGAAGGCCGGACTATCCTCCAGCCAGTGGAGCCGGGCCACGGTGCTGCGCCAGCGCGTCACGGCACAGTGGAGGAAGTCCAGCGGCGCGGCTTTGGACAACTCGACACTAGCAAGAAGTCTGGCCACCTGGCCCCTCTCCCGCTTACCCCAGGGCAGGGGAGCGGGAGCGTGGGGGAAGGCTTCCACCCAGGCGTTGCACCACACCTCCCAGGCACCACCGAGGAGGCGCGCAGAGGTGCCTTTGCGGGCCTGAGGGCAGAGGCGCCGGAATGCACCTCGGCCGCTCCAGCGGCGCCAGAACGGCGGCGCCGGGCACCACGGGCAAGAGACAGGGCGTCTTCCGGGGACCAGCCGCGCTTGCGGCGCTGCCGCACGGTGGCGGGGGCAGGCCGCGCTTCTCGGCCAGGACGCAGACAGGCACTTCCCGGCCGCCGGGACCGGTCACCATATGCGTCTGCGGCCGGTTCAATGACTGCCCGCGCTTGTCCAGCCAGTGGACCTTGCCGGGAGCATATTCGGGGTCGCGCGTGTTGATCCGGTCCAAGCTCATTGTGCCACCTGGGTGCGGGCCAACGGCAGGATCGGCGAGTATGTCGTGGAGGAAGGTGCGGAAATCGCACCACAGCTCGTAGATGGTGCGCTTGCCCTGCCTTACTCGGTTCTTCGGGTCCCGGTGGGCGTTGCTCTCCTTGGGGAACCGCTTGTGCAGTTCCATCGTGGGGAGAGTTTCGACCAGGGGCAACAGGGCGGGTGCGCCGCCTCTGGGGCGTGGTATCACGCTTCCACTAGAACGTGACCCAGAGGCGCCGAAGCCTCTGTTTGTCCTCGGCTTATTGCCTTGCATCGGCTGCGCCATTGTCACGCGCAGATGTAAATGTGGCGCGGTAGTCATGGCTTGCGCTCCGGGGCTGGGCGCTGCCGGGCAGCAATGGCCATGACCCGCTCGGCCCACCAGACGGAGAGAGCCAGGGCGAGAACGAGATCATCGTGGGCGCCCTCGCGCCACGCGCCGTATTGGTCGGCCCCGCCTGCGGTTATCTTTACCCGGAAGTCGGCGAGTTCCCGAACGAGCGTGTCTGCATGATCGGCCTCGGCCGCGATCTTCAGGCGGCCATCCTGCAAGGCAAGCTGAAGGGCCGTCACCAAATCCCGCTTCGGCACGCGGAAGTGCCGCCCGCCGCCGTGGACGGTATCGCCGCCGGTAATGGTGACGGCGATGGGCGGCACCCGCTCGCCCGTCAGCCCTTCAACGCGGTCGCGGTCGCGCCGCACGGCTTCCACATGGCGTCACGCATGAGCGAGAGCGCGAAGCGTTGGAGCGCCGGAGGCGGGTTGTCGAAGCCGAACCCCCTGAGGATCGCGGGCAAGCGACGCGCAGCAACTTCGATGCCCTCGGGTCTTGCGAGGTGCGCTTCATCGTCGTTGAGATGATCTGTCACCGCCTCAGGGTCGTCCGGCTCCTCCTCGGCTAGGCGTCTCCGGCTCTCCTCGTGAAGCCAGCGGTTCACCGCCGCCCGCACATCATCTTCGGTGGGTATGCTCAGCCGAGGGGCGGGCTGCTTCCCGCAGCCACTGGCTCGTTCCGCCAGCAGGCGCCGGGCTTCGGCGAAGAGGTCATCAACCGCAACCATCTCCCGGCGGTGGCGCCGGACGGCTTCCTTGAAGTTCTCGGTCCCGTAGGACCGGCATATCTCGGTCTTACCGATGATGGGTGGGATGTCGTTAGGAACGCGGCGGCGCATCCCCCAAGGACCACCATTAACCCGCGCAAGGCAGGGCACGGAGGCAAGTCCTCTCCCCCATGTGTAGTGGGCTTGTGTAGTGGCTCAGTGGAGTAGCGCCTCGGCAAAGCCTTGCTTTGCCTTGTGTCCTAGAGTTTCCTCATTGGGGCGTTGCGATGGCGGAGAGGGTGGGATTCGAACCCACGGTCCGCTTGCACGGACTTCGGTTTTCGAGACCGACGCGATCGACCACTCTGCCACCTCTCCGTGGCCAAGGCCCCTATAGGCAATCGCCCCGCCAGAGGCAACGCCTTCACCGCCGCGCCTTTCGCCCCAGCAGCCCCAGCAGGATCGCCACCCCGCAGGCCGCGGTATACATCCCGAAGGCATTCACATAGCCGATCATCGCCGCCTGCCGCTCGATCTCGCGCCCCAGCCGGGCCAGCCCGGCCTGGGTCTCCATCGTCCAGCCCCCCATCACCCAGGGCAGGCTGAGCGCCTCGTTGTAGGGCGAGATCATCTCCGTCATCCGGCTGTAATTCACCGTGCCGGAGCGGAGGATCTCCGAGACGCTCAACGAAATGAACAGCGAGGAGCCGATGTTGCGCAACAGGTGGAACAGCGACATCGCCTCCGCCAGCTGCCGGTTCTCCAGGCCGGAGAAGGTCATCACCGTCAGCGGCACCCAGACCACGCCCACCCCGACCCCCTGCATCAGCGCATTGGCCAGCAGCACATCGACCCCGGTGTTGAGGTCGAGCTGCGTCAGCCACAGCCCCTGCGCCACCAGGATGCCGAAGCCGATCGACATGCCGATCCGTGGGTCCCACCGCCCGATCAGCAGGGTCATCCCGAAGCCGATGGTCCCGCCGATGCCCCGGTAGCCGGTAATCAGCCCGATGATGCTGTCCGGGTAGCCGGCATGCTGCTGCAACAGGGAGGGCAGCAGCACCGTCGGGGTGAAATTCACCATGCCGTAGAGGAACACCAGCGCCAGCCCCAGCGCATAATTCCGGTCCAGCAGCAGCCGCAGATCGAGGAAGGGCCGCGCCGCCGTCAGGCTGTGCGCCAGGAAGATCCAGAAGGCGAGCCCCGCCACGCCGGTCTCGATGATGATCTCCAGGCTCTCGTACCAGTCCTGCCGCTGGCCGCGGGAGAGCACCAGCTGCAGGCTGGCGATCGAGATGGAGAGAGAGAGGAAGCCGAGCCAGTCCAGCGGCGTCCGCGCCGCCGGCCGGTCCGGCGGCAGGGCGAAGCGGAGCCCGAGCGCCGCGATCACCCCGGCGGGGACGATCATGTAGAAGGCCCAGCGCCAATTATACATCTCCGCCAGCACGCCGCCGAGCGCCGGCCCGATCACCGGCCCCAGCACCACCGTCATGCCGAAGATGGAACTCACCAGCCCCGCCCGGTTCCGCGGGAAGCTGTCCAGCACCGTCGCATTGGCCAGCGGCACCACCGGCGCCCCGGCGCCGCCCTGCAGGATGCGCCAGGCGACGATTGCCTCCAGGCTCTCCGCCTGGCCGCAGAGATAGGTCGCCAGGGTGAAGATCGAGACGCTTCCCACCATCACCTGCCTGCGGCCATAGCGGGCCACCAGGAAGCCGGTCATCGGCGTGACGATGGCGGTGGCCAGGATGTTGAAGGTGGTGGTCCAGGCGATCTCGTCGGCCGTCGCCGCGAAGCTGCCCTGCATCTGCGGCAGCAGGGTGGAGGCGACCAGCAGCGTCGTCGCATAGAGCGTCGAGGCCAGGACCACCGCCGCCATGATGAGGATGCGGCGGGGGAGCGGCAGGTCGAGGATCGCCGGAGGGTCTGCCATCCTCGCTCGTTCCTTTCCCTTTTCCTTGTCGCCCAGGCAATGGTAGCCTAGGCAACAAGCAGGCCAATCTGCAACCTGTCCCAGAGAACAGTTCCAGAAAACCGTCCCGGAAAACCGCCCCTGAGCGCGCCGCTGAACGAGATCGACGATCGCCGGACCATCGGCTTCCTGCTCTCGGACGTCGCCCGGATGATGCGTGCTGCCTTCGATCGCCGGGTACGCCGGCTCGGCCTCACCCGCTCGCAGTGGCTGGTTCTCTCCCTGCTGCATCGCCGCCCGGGCGTCAGCCAGTCTGAGCTGGCAGAAATGCTGGAGGTGGAGCGCGCCGCGGCGGGCCGGATGGTGGATAGGCTGGAGCGCCGCAACTGGCTGGTCCGTCGCCCCGATCGGCTGGACCGCCGTGTCAACCGCCTCTACCTGACGGCGGAGGCCGATGCGGTGCAGGCGGAGATGGGCCGCATCGCGGTGGAATTGCTGGACGATGCCATGGCCGGGCTGGGCGCGGAGGAGCGGGAGGCTCTTTCCGACATGCTGGAACGGGTCAAGGCGCAGCTCCAGGGCATGTCGCCCCGCGCCGCATCGTCGCCGGATGCCCGGCCGGGGCTTTCGCCATGAGCAGCTTCCGCCGGCGCGCCCTGCTGCGCCTTGCCCTGCTGGTGCTGGTGCCGGCTGCCATCATCGCCGGGGGTCTGGCCTTCTGGCTCACCGGCGGCCGCTTCGTCACCACCGAGAACGCCTATGTGAAGGCGGACATCGTCCAGATCGCGCCGGAGATCGCCGGCCGCGTCGCCGAGGTGGCGGTGCGGGACCATGCCCGCGTCCAGTCCGGCGAAGTGCTGCTGCGGATCGACCCGGAGCCCTTCCGCCTGGCGCTGGCCAAGGCGGAGGCGGAGCTGGACAGCGCCCGCGCCCAGGTGGAGACCGCCCGCGCCACCTACCACGAAACCCTGAGCGAGCTGGGCGAGCTGGAAAGCCGGGCGGAATTCCTCTCCCGCCAGGCGCGGCGGCAGCAGGACCTCGCCGCCCGCGGCGTCTCCCCGGCCGCAAGGCTGGAGGAGACGCTGAGCGACGCCCAGGTGGCGCGGGAACGCATCAACGTGCTGCGCCAGCGTCTGGCCAGGCTGCTGACGACGCTGAAGGGCAACCCCGAACTTCCCACGGACGACCACCCCAGCGTGCGGGAACAGCTCGCCGAGCGCGACCGCGCCGCCCTCGACCTGGCGCGTACCGTGGTGACGGCGCCGGTGGGCGGCACCATCGTAAACATGCGGCTGCAGCGCGGGGAGCAGGTGCGGGCGGCGACGCCGGTCTTCTCCCTGGTCTCGGAACGCCGGCCCTGGGTGGAGGCCAACCTGAAGGAGACCACCCTGACGCATGTGGCGCCCGGCCAGCAGGTGAAGGTGGTGCTGGACATCTACCCGGACCTGGCCTGGGTGGGGGTGGTGGAAAGCATCAGCCCGGCCACGGGCGCGGAATTCGCCATCCTGCCGCCGCAGAATGCCTCGGGGAACTGGGTGAAGGTGGTGCAGCGCCTGCCGGTGCGGGTGCGGCTGGAACCCTTCCCGGGGGAGCCGCCGCTGCGGGCGGGGGCGACGGCGACGGTCGCCATCGACACCGGGCGGCAAAGGCAGTTCGGCGACCTGACGGCGGGGGTGCTGGGGCTGTTCCGGGATAGCGCACAGGCGGCGAGCGGGGAGAAGACGGCGCGGGCGCAGTGACCGGGGGGACCTTGCCCCTCCCGAGCTCACCCGACCAAAGGCCGAAAGGCCTTTGGAAACCATGAGTTGGCGCGAGCGGGTTCAGCCCGCCGGCTCAAGGGGCAGGGGCCCCCTCATTCGAAGCCGAGGAAGCCCTCCATCCCGGCGATATCCGGCATCGCCGCCAGCTTCGCCAGGTCCGGCACCGGCCGTGACAGCGCCGCATCCCCCGCCAGCGCCGCTTCCAGCGCCGCCGCCACGCCCAGCACGAAGGCATCGCCGCCGCGCGGGCCGACGATCTGCAAGCCGAAGGGCATGCCCTTCTCGTCCACGCCCATGGGCAGGCTCACCGCAGGGTGGCCGGTCAGGGTCACGTAATAGGCGAGCGCCAGCCAGTGGAAGTAGCTGCGGGTCGGCTGGCCATCGATCTCCTTCGGGTAAAGCTCCCGCCAATTGCGCGGGCTGATGGTGATGGCCGGCGTCACCAGCACGTCGTAGCGCTCGAAGAAGCGCTGGAAATCGCGGTAGATCCTGGCTTGCAGCTGCGCCGCGCGGGCGCCGTCGGCCAGGCTGTAGCGCAGCCCTTCCTCGACATTGGCGATGACGTTCGGGCCGCAATCCTGCGGCCGCGTCCGCACCTTCTCCCCATGCGCCGTCAGCATGATCTGGGCGCGCAGCACCTCGAAGGCTTCGTCACCGCCGCGGCAATCGGGATGCGCCGCCTCGGCCGAATGGAACAGGCGGGAGATGGCCCCGACCCGCGCCTGGAAGGCGCGGCGGACGATGCCCTCGGTCGGCGCCTCGCTCAGATCCTCGGAGAAGGCGAGCTTCAGCGTGCCGAGATCGATACCGCGCGGCGGGTGGAAGAGCGCCGGCTCGCCCCGCACCGGGCGGGCGTGCAGCGTGTAGGCCAGCGGGTCGCGTGCATCGTCGGAGACCATGGCGGAGAGCAGCAAGCAGGCATCCGACACGTTGCGTGCCATGGGCCCCAGCACCGGCAGGGTGGACCAGCCATGCGCCCGCTTCTCGGAGGGCACCAGCCCGCCGCTCGGCCGGTAGCCGAGGATGCCGCAGAAGGCGGCCGGGTTGCGCAGCGAGCCGCCGGTGTCGGAGCCGGAGCAGAGCGGCGCCATGCCGACGGCGAGCGCCGCCGCCGAACCGCCGGAAGAGCCGGCGGCGGAGCGGGTATTGTCGAAGGGGTTGCCCGTGGCGCCATAGACGCGGTTGCGGGTATTGGCGCCCAGGCCGAATTCCGGCGTGTTGGTCTTGCCGATGACGATGCCGCCCGCTGCCCGGATGCGTGCCACCATGGCGCAATCGGCCTCGGGCACGAAGTCGGCGAAGATCGGGCTGCCATAGGTGGTGCGAAGCCCCTCGGTCTCCTCCAGATCCTTGATGCCGACCGGCAGCCCATGCAGCGCACCGAGCGGCCCGCCCGCCATCACCGCCGCCTCCGCCTGCCTTGCCGCCTGCCGCGCCCGGTCCGTATCCAGTGCCACCATGGCGTTGAGCTTCGGGTTGGTCGCCGCGGTGCGGGAGAGGCAGCTCTCCAGCAGTTCAACAGGGGAAAGCGCCTTGCGCCCGATGAGGCGGCGCGCCTCGAGCGCGGTGAGGTCGCAGGGTTCGGTCATGCGCCGAGTTCCTTCAGGTAAAGGGCAAGCGTGCAGTCGTCAAAGCAGGCGAAGAGGAGGTCGATTCCGTCGCCTGCCTCGCGGCAGGTGGCGACGGCGATGCGGCAGGCCGCCTCGGCCGGGTAGCCATAGATGCCGGTGGAAATGGCAGGGAAGGCGATGGAGGTGCCGCCCACCTGGCGCAGCAGCGCCAGCGAGGCGCGGTAGCAGGCGGCGAGCAGCGCGGCCTCATCCGCCGTGCCTCCCTGCCAGACCGGCCCCACCGCGTGGATGACGTGGCGCGCCGGCAGGTTGAAGCCCGGCGTGATGCGCGCCTCGCCCGTGGGGCAGCCGCCGAGATGCCGGCAGGCTTCGAGGAGCTGCGGACCCGCTGCCCGGTGCACCGCCCCATCCACCCCGCCGCCGCCCCGCAGCCCGCTATTCGCCGCGGTGACGATGGCATCCAGCGCCAGGGTGGTGATGTCGGTCTTCAGCGCGCGCATCGGCCGGCTATTCATCATGTCGTCAGCAATGCGGCAGGGTCGCGCCATGGCGGATCGCCCGAACCCCGCTGCCGGCGTCCTGTCGCGGCCTTGCCGCGACAGGCTGTGCCGGCGCGCCGCTCATGCGCACCTCCGGGGCCCCCGCGGCTCTGCGCAGCAACGTCGTGGGGAACTCAATACCCCAGCGCGCAGCCATCCTTGCGCGGGTCGCTGCCGCCGACCAGCACGCCGCGCTTGCGGTCCATCAGGATCGCCTGCCCGCCGCCATGCGGCCGCTCGATCAGCGCGACCTCATGCCCCAGCCGGGTCAGCCGGTCGAGCACCGCGCTCGGGATGCCCCGCTCCACCTCCACCACGCCCTTGCTGGGCGAGGGGAAGAGCCGCGGCAGGTCGATCGCCTCCTGCACATCCAGACCGAATTCGAAGTGGTTGGTGAGGAACAGCGTCTGCCCCATGGGCTGGAAATGCCCGCCCATCACGCCATAGGGCATGAGGCACTGGCCGCCCTGCATCACCATGCCGGGGATGATGGTGTGCATCGGGCGCTTGTTCGGGGCGATGCAGTTCACATGGCCTTCCTGCAGCCGGAAGCCGAAGCCGCGATTGTGCAGCATGACGCCCGACTTCTCGGCCAGGATGCCGGAGCCGAAGCTCTCGAACAGGCTGTTGATGAAGGAGCAGGCATTGCCCTCCGCATCCACGACGCAGAGATAGACCGTGTCCTTGTGCTTCGCGAGGTCCGCCGTGCCGGCCGGCGGCAGAAGCTTCATCGCCCCGTCGTCGCGGATCAGGCCGCGCAGCGCGGCGAGATAGGCCGGGTCCGTCAGCTTCGCCACCGGCACGTCCACCTGGCTGGGATCGGCCAGGAAGGCGTCGCGGTCGCGATAGACCAGGCGCGCGGCCTCGATATGGCGGTGGTAGCGTTCGGCGCTCAGCGGGCCCTGCTCCGGCGTCGCGAAGCCGCCGAGGATGCCGAGGATCTGCAGCACATGCATCCCGGAGCCATTGGGCGGGCACTGGAACACCGTCATGCCGCGCCAGTCGATGCTGATCGGCTCGACGAACTCCGCCAGGTGCTGGCCGCGGGCGAAGTCCTCCTCGGTGTGCAGCCCCCCCAGCGCCCGCAGCGTGGCGACCATGTCGGCCGCGATCTCGCCCTCATAGAAGGCGCGGGCGCCGCGCTCGGCGATGGCGCGCAGCGTCTTCCCCAGCTCCGGCTGCCTGAAGACATGCCCGGCCTTGGGGGCCTCGCCATTCGCCAGGAAGCGGCGGGCGGAGGCGGCGTTGCCGCGCAGCTTGCCGGCCGCCTCGCCCCAATCCAGCGCCACGCGGGGATGGACCGGGAAGCCTTCCTCCGCGCAGCGGATCGCCGGCTGCAGCAGCTCGCCCAGCGGCTTGCGGCCATGGGTCTTGTTCAGCTTCTCCCAGGCGGAGATGGCGCCGGGCACGGTGACCACGTGGGGGGAGGTGTTGACCAGGGTACTGACCTGCCGCGCCCGCAGCGCTTCCGGCGTCGCCGCTGCCGGCGCCCGGCCGCTGCCATTCAGCGCGATGGGCTTGCTGGCCCCGGCCGGGGCGTAGAGGCAGAAGCAGTCGCCGCCGATGCCGGTGCTCTGCGGCTCCACCACCCCCAGCACGGCCACGGCGGCGATGGCGGCGTCCAGCGCATTGCCGCCGGATTTCAGCACCTCCAGCGCCGTCAGCGTGGCGATGGGCATGGAGGTCGCGGCCATACCGCCGGTGGCGTAGACGGCGCTGCGGCCGGGGGCGTGGAAGTCGCGCTTCATGGACGGGTCTTTCGTGGATCGTCAGCCGGGGTGGACCGGGAGGCTTTGCATGACGGCGGCGTCACGGCAACCCTGGGGATCCCTGGCCTGGCGGCGTGTCCCAGGCCGCGCCGCAGGGCGGGGAGGGCAGGCGGATCTCCCCCCCCGGCGAGCGGCAGGGGGGCCGGGGCAGCGGCCCCTGACCATGGGGGAGGGCTCGCCGCCCTTCCCGCCATCCCCCGCCCCGCGCTATGCCTCTTCCATGGCCGATGTCATCGCCTATTCCGACTTCGAGAAGGTCGACATCCGCGTCGGCACCATCGTCGACGCCCAGCCCTTCCCGGAGGCCCGGAAGCCCGCCATCAAGCTCTGGGTGGATTTCGGCGCGCCGCTCGGGGTGAAGCGCAGCTCCGCGCAGATCACCGCGCATTACGCGCCGGACCGGCTGATCGGCCGGCAGGTGGTGGCGGTGGTGAATTTCCCGCCGCGGCAGATCGGCCCCGTCCTGTCCGAGGTGCTGGTGCTCGGCGTGCCGGACGAGAATGGCGATGTGGTCCTGCTGAAGCCGGACATTCCGGTGCCGATCGGCGGGCGGATGTTCTGATGCAGAGCGCCAGCCCCGCCCCCCGCTACTACGCCGTCAGCTGGGACCAGCTCCACCGGGACAGCAAGGCGCTGGCCTGGCGGCTGGTCGGCCTGGGCAAGCTGAAGGGCGTCGTCGCCATCACCCGCGGCGGGCTCATCCCCGCGGCGATCGTGGCGCGGGAGCTGGAATGCCGCCTCATCGAGACGGTCTCCGTCGTCACCTATGACGAGGAGGTGCGCGGCGCGCCGCAGGTGGTGAAGCCGCCATCGGCGGCCAGCGATGGCGAGGGCTGGCTGCTGGTGGACGATCTGGTGGATACCGGCACCACGGCGAAGGTGGTGCGCGCCCTGCTGCCCAAGGCGCATTTCGCCACGGTCTATGCCAAGCCCGCCGGGCGGCCGCTGGTGGATACCTTCGTCACCGAGGTGTCGCAGGACACCTGGATCCTGTTCCCCTGGGACACCGAGGCGCAGTTCATCCCGCCGATCGCGCGGAGCACGGGGCCGTAGTCGGGGCAGGGCATCGTGGCAGCGCCGCAGCCCCGCCTGGCTCCCCCCTGGGTCCGCTGTTCGAACCGACGCGCCCAGCTCCAGGTTTCCAAAGGCCCTTCGGCCTTTGGCAGGGGGAGCCCGAGGGGGACGGCGTCCCCCTCGGGGTCACGCCGCGGGCGCCTCCTCCTTGCTCACCAGCACCTTGTCCACGCGCCGCCCATCCATATCCATGATCTCGAACCGCCACCCGGCCCAGACGATCCGGTCGCCCTCCCGCGGCACCCGCCGCAGCAGCGCCAGCATCAGCCCCGCCACCGTGTGGTAGGTGCCGCGCGCCGGCAGCTCCGGCAGGTCCAGCCGCGCCCGCAACTCGTCGCTCGGCATCATGCCGTCCAGCAGCAGGCTGCCATCGGCGCGCTGCACCGCCTCGCCCGGCGCCGCCGGCTGTTCCTCCGGCCCCAGCTCGCCGATGATCGCCTCCAGCAGGTCGCTGGCCGTCACCACGCCCTCGAAGCTGCCATACTCGTCCAGCACCAGGGCGATGCCGAGTGGGTCGTGCCGCATCCGCTCCAGCGCATCCATGGCCGAGAGGCTATCCGGCAGCACCAGGGGTTGGCGCAGCGCGCGGGCGATGTTCAGCCCCTCGCCTTCCAGCGCCAGATCCAGCAAGTCCTTCGCCACCACGACGCCCACGACGTTGTCGATCCGCCGGTCCGCCACCACGAAGCGGGTCACCGTATGCGCCCGCAGGCAGGCGGCGACATCGGCCGGCGCGGCGTTGCGGTCGATCCAGGCGACGTCGTTGCGCGGCGTCATCAGCGCCCGCACCGGCTTGTCCGCCAGGCGCAGCACGCGCTCGATCATGTGCCGCTCCTCGCGCTCGAGGGCGCCGGCCTCGACGCCCTCGGCGACCACCGCCTTCACCTCCTCCTCCGTCACCGCCTGGTCCTGGGGCCCGGTGGCGCCGAACAGCCGCAGGACGAGGTTGGAGGATTGCCCGAGCACCCAGACCACCGGCCCGGTCCAGCGCGCCAGCCAGGCCATGGGCCGCGCCACCGCCACGGCGAAGCGCTCCGGGTCCCGCAGGGCGAGTTGCTTCGGCACCAGCTCCCCCAGGATGAGGTTGGCGTAGGTGATGGCGACGACGACCAGGAAGAAGGCCGTCTCCGTCGCCAGCGGCGCGAAGCCCGGGATCTTCGCCAGCACCTCCGCCAGCGGCCCGGCCAGGCGGGCGCCGCCGAACACGCCGGCCAGGATGCCGACCAGGCTGATGCCGACCTGCACCGTGGGCAGGAAGCGCTCCGGGTCCTCGGCCAGCGCGAGCGCCGCCGTGGCCCCCGGGCTGCCCAGCCGCTGCATCGCCAGCAGCCGGCCGCGTCGGGCGGAGACGATGGCCAGCTCGCTGAGGGCGAAGGCGCCGTTGAGCGCCACCAGCAGCAGCAGGACGGCAATTTCGATGACGGTATCCATGCGCCGCCCTATACCGCCTTCCGCTTCCGGGCAGGGAGGGGCGGCGGGAATAAAGGCACGGCTCGGCATGGATCCTGCCGTGGGACACGGTATCAAATTATCAACAAATTCTATTGGACGGGGACGCCCTCCGCATTTACCCTTTCTTCATCCCGGAGGAGAGCGCAGCATGTCGGACCAGCCCCTTTCCGCCACCCTGCTCGCCTTCCCGCAGCGCCCGGAGGACCGGCTCCGCCGCGCCCTGCGCGGGCTGGAGGAGGCCCTGGCGGACCAGGCCGCGGCGGTGGCCGGGCTGCGCGCCGAGCTTGGCGCCCTGTCCGGTGCCGTGGCCGGGCTGCAGGGCAGCATGGCGGAGTATGCCGGAGAACTGGACCGCACCGCCGCCGCCGTCGCCGGGGCCAGTGCTGCGGCCCGCACGCTGGACGCGACCGCCGACCGGATGCTGCGCACCGCCAGCGCCTGATACCCGGCTTGGAAGGTTCTCGCTTTCCAGCCGGGTATCGCGCGCAGGGTTGATATGGCGGCTGCACGCCGGACTCCCGTGAGCGGGGTTGGCGTGACGGCTGCGCGCCAAAGTCAAGAATACGCCGGCCGCGCGCCGGTGGACCGGCATCGGTCAGCGTGTCGCGCGGCCGGCATGAGCCGCCTTGCCCCGGCGCTGGCATCCGTCGCCCTTCCGCCGCAGGATGGCCGGGGAGGACGCCGCATGCCGCATGAGCTGATCGCCGAATTCCGCCGCGCCCGGGTGGTGCCCGTCATCCGCACCCACAGCGCCGAACACGCCGCCACCGCTTGCGACTGGCTGCGGGCGGCGGGCCTGCGCATCCTCGAAATCACCCTCACCACGCCGGATGCGGTCGGGCTGATCCGGGGCCTGGCGGCAGAGCCTGACCTCATCATCGGCGCCGGCACGGTCCCGGATGTGGCGGCGGCGGAGGCCTGCCTCGCCGCCGGGGCCCGCTTCCTCGTCACCCCCTGGGTGGCGCCGGAGATCGTGGCCGCCGCCCATGCCGCCCGGGCCTGCGCCATGCTCGGCGCCGCCACGCCCACGGAGATCCGCGCCGCGCTGGCCGCCGGGGCCGATGTCGTGAAGATCTTCCCGGCATCTTCCTTCGGCGGCCCGGCGCATGTGAAGGCGGTGCGCGCGGTCTTCCCCGAGGCGGTCTTCTGCCCGACCGGCGGCGTCGATGCCGCCAATGCGCCCGACTACCTGGCGGCCGGCGCCGCTTTCGTCGGCATCGGCGGCAAGCTGGTGGACGAGGCCGCCATCGCCGCCGGCAAGCGGGAGGTCATCGCCCGCGCCGCCCGCGACGCGCTCGGCCTGATGCAGGCCTGAGGGTGGGGGAGGGGACGATGCCCGACATAATCGGCCTCGGCGAGCCGATGCTGGAGTTGAACCAGCTGCCCCCCGATGGCAGCGGCCGAAGCCTCTACCTGGAGGGCCATGGCGGCGACACCAGCAACGCCGCCATCGCCGCCGCCCGCCAGGGCGCCAGCGCCGGCTATCTGACGGCGATCGGCCAGGACCGGCCAGGCGACTCCTTCCTGGCGCTCTGGCAGCGGGAGGGGGTGGAGGCCCGCCATGTGCTGCGCCGGGCGGAGGCGCCCACGGGCCTCTACATCGTCACCCATGACAAGGACGGCCACCATTTCACCTTCTACCGGAAGGGCAGCGCCGCCAGCCTGCTGACCCCGGCCGAGATCCCGGAGGAGGCCATCCGTGGCGCGCGGGTGCTGCATGTCTCCGGCATCTCCCAGGCCATTTCGCCCAGCGCCTGCGATGCGGTGTTCCACGCCATCGCGGTGGCGAAGGCGGCGGGGGTGACGCTGTCCTACGACAGCAATCTCCGCCTCGGCCTCTGGCCCGCGGCGCGGGCAGCGGCGGTGATCCATGCGGCCATCGCCCAGGCGGATATCGCCCTGCCCTCGCTCGACGATGCCCGGGCGCTGACGGGGCTGGAGGCGCCGGACGCCGTCGCGGATTTCTACCTCCGCCTCGGCTGCAGGCTGGTGCTGCTGAAATGCGGCAGCGAGGGCGTGGTGGTGGCGACGCCCGCGCGCCGCACCCGCATCCCGCCCCACAAGGTAAAGGCGGTGGATGCGACGGGGGCGGGCGACACCTTCGCCGGCGCCTTCCTTGCCCGCTGGGTGGCGGGGGATGCGCCGGAGGAGGCGGCCCGCTACGCCAATGCGGCGGCGGCGCTCTCCACCACGGGCTATGGCGCCATCGCGCCCATCCCGCGGCGGGAGCAGGTGCTGGAATTGCTGCGGCAGGGCTGAGGGCGGCGCCGATACCCGGCGCGGAAGATCCCGCGGTTCCGGGCCTCGTCTCATGTGACGGGCCGGGGTGTGGCGGCTGCGCGCCGAGCCGTCAGCTCACCGGCCGCATGGCTGAGGGCGGGCATGGGTCAGCACCTCGCACTGCCGGTATGAGAAGGTCGTTGCCCAGGGCCGGAAGTGCAGCACCGGGTGGCCGGGGCCGGCGCCATGATTCAATGGCGCGGGCCTGCGAAGTCCGCGCTCGGTTCCGATTGGGGCATGGCAGCGGGGCCGCCATCCCGGAGCGAGAGCAGGCTCCGGCCCGGCGCCTGCCGCATCGCGCTCCGCGGCGATCGCCGCCCATGCCGGCCGCGCGAAATGCCGGCCGATGTCGTTCCAGGGGCGCCGGCAGGTATGCCCCCGATTTGACGCGCAGCCGTCACACCAACGCTGCGCGCGCTATCCGGCTTCGAGAGGCGGGACTTTCGGAGCCGCGTATCAGGCACTCATGCGCTATTCCGCCTTGATCCCGGCGCTCCGGGCGATCCCCTGCCAGGTGGCGAGTTCCGCGCGGATGCGGGCCGCGAATTCCTCCGGCCCGGTGAAATCCGGCACTGCCGCCTGGGTGGCGAGCTTCGTGCGGGTATCGGCCGTGTTGGTGACAACGGCCAGGTCCCGCGCCATGCGCGCCACCAGGGCCAGCGGCGTCCCGGCCGGGGCCATCAGGCCGAACCACAGGCCGGAATCCGGCACCGGAAAGCCGAGCTCCGCCATGGTCGGCACCTCCGGCAGCTCCGGGGCGCGCTTCGGCCCGAGGATCGCCAGCGGCCGGATCTGGCCGGCCTGGTAGGGGCCGACCGCCCCTGCCATGCCGTGGGAGAGCAGCGGTACGCGGCCGCCGATCACGTCCTGCATCAGCGGCGCGGTGCCGCGATAGGGCACATGAGTCAGGGAGATGCCGAGCGCGCGGCACAGCGTCTCCCCGCCGAAATGCCCGGTGCCGCCGACGCCGGTGGTGCCATAGGCCAAGGCGCCGGGCTGGGCGCGGGCGGCTGCTGCCACCGCGCCGAGGTCGCGCCAGGGCTGGTCGGCGGCGCACCAGAAGACATTGGGCGCGGTGCAGAAGGTGCCGATGGGGGCGAAGCTGTCGGGCAGGGCGTAGGGCAGGCTGGGATGCACCGCAGCATTCAGCACCACCGCGTTGGAGGCGAAGAACAGGGTCAGCCCGTCCGGCGCGGCGCGCGCCACCACCTCCGCCGCGACGGAGGAGGAGGCACCGGCACGATTCTCCACCACCACGGTCTGGCCCCAGGCTGCCTGCAGGGCGGTGGCGGCGAGGCGGCCGATGAAATCGGTCGGCCCGCCCGGCGGGTAGCCGATGAGCAGCCGCACCGGGCGGTCGGGCCAAGGGGCCTGGGCGGGGACCTGGGCGCGGCCGGCAGAGGCGATGAGCAGACCCGGCAGGGCGAGCATCCCACGGCGCGTCGCCGCGGCGGTGATGGACATAGGCGTTTCTCTCCCGAGGCAGGCGGGCGCCCGAAGGCGCGCCGCCAGGGACGGGAACGGTAGCCCGGGAACCGGCACGGCGTGAATGTCGGTCCGGGCGGTGGCGCGAAGGGGAGAGGGAAGGGGGCTGCCGCCATGCCCCGCCAGGGCCGCTTCCCCCAAGAGGCCGATCCTGGACCCGTGCCGGGCTAGTGGCCTGCCGATCCGCTGCGTTCGTGGGAAATCCCGCGCACTTCGCGGGCAGGATACTGGAGCAATATCCGATCAGGCGGAATCGCCTGACCGGATTTCTTGCTCTGGAAACCCAAAATCTAGAGCGGCTTATCTCCGACCTGATGGATCGCGCCGTGATCCATCAGGTCGGAGGCTGCTCCGGGCCGAAGGCGCCGGGGGCGATGCGTTGGGCGGATGCCCCTTATCCGGAGCGGCGATTGGGCAGGGCTGGCGCGGGCCGGCATCCTCCGGCCGAACCGAGGGCGCGACGCCCCATCACCAAGCCTGGAAGCCACCCCGATGCTGTTCCGTATGGTCTTCGCCGCCACCATGTTCGTCACCGGCATCGGCACCGCCCATGCCGCTGCCTTCCAACTGGCCGGCGGCAGCGCGGCGCTGCCGATCATGCATGTGGCGGCTCCGGCAACCTCGCTGGCGGCAGTGGCGGCACGCGGCTGAGCACCCGGCCGCATGGCTCACCGTCATACGCCGGCTCCGCAACGCCGCACGGCGGCAGCGCCGGGCAAGACCCCCGGCGCAGGTTGGTCGAGCGCCGCGCACCCGCCCCGGTCCGGCCCAGCGTCCAACCGGGCGATTCACGCCATCCGGCGGCGCCCCCTCGGGCGGTCGCGCCCTATCGCCGCAGCACCGTCTCGATCACCTGCGCCCGTACCGTCACCCGGCCGCCCTGGGCCTGGGCCTGCCGGATCCCTGCCGCCAGCGCCGAGAGATAGGTGTCGGACTGCTCCACCGTCGGTCGCCGCTGGGTGAAGATCGGCCGGTCGGAGGCGAAGACCAGCGCCAGGTCGGTGCCGAAGGGCTCGTCCACTTCCCAACCGGTGAAGCCGCCGCTCGGCTCGCCCAGTCGGGGCCGGGCATTCGCCGCCTCGGGGCGGGAGGGGACGAGATGCGCCACCTCCCCCGACTGCATGAAATAGGCGACGTAGAGCTGCGCCGGCACCGGCGGCATGCCGACATCCATGCGCAGCAGTTCGCCCTTGGCGAAGGGCTGGGTGCCGATCAGCGTCACGCTCGGCGCCCCGTCCGGTGCTGCGGCGACCGGCCGCACCAGCTCCAGCGCCTGGCAGTAGGGGCCCTCGAAGGCGGTCATCTGCAGCCGCACCGCCTCCGGCGGCACGCCGCGCGCCGCGATCGCCTGCTGCACCGCCGCCTCACCCCCCCGGCGCAGCACGCCGGAGATGGTGAGGGAGGTGGGGGTCGCGCTCCAGGTCAGCAGGCTGCAGGGCGCGGCGGCCACGGCGGCGGCGCCGGCCTGGCGCAGATCATTGGCCAGCTTCTCCGCCCGACGGCGCTCCTCCTCGGCGCGCTGCTGGGCGCTGAGCGCCGTCTGCCGGGTGGCTTCCTCCCGCGCCCGCTGCTCGGCGACCTGGCGCTCCGCCTCGGCCTGGGCGGCGGCTTGGCGCTGGGCCTGCTCGGCACCGGCGGCAGCCTGGCGGGCGGCGTCCTCGCGTGCCCGGCGCTCCACCTCGGCCCGGGCCGCCGCTGCCTGCTCGGCGGCGATCCGCTGCCGCTCCAGCTCCGCCGCGCGCGGATCCATCTGGGCGTCCTGCCGGGGCGGCGGGGCCGGGATGGGCGCCGGGGTCTCGGAACCGAGCAGGAAGAAGGCCGCGACGCCCGCCGCCACCAGCGCCGCCGCGCCACCGCCGGCGATGAGCGGCAGGCTGGATCCCTTCCCGCCCTCCGCCTTGGCCCCGGCGGCCGGGGGCGGGGCGGGCGGGGCAGGGGCCCGGGAAACGGCGGGGGCCGCGTCGAAGGGGTCGGCCGTCCGCCCCGCCAGCGGCGCGGCCGGCACGGCGGCGGGCCGGGCGCCCTGCACCAGGGTGGCTTCCGGATCCGCCTCCGCCGGCAGGGGCGGGGGCGGCGCCTCGCCGGAGGCGGCGCGGCGGATCGCCTCGGCGAAGGCCGTCGCGGTCGGCCAGCGATCCTCCGGCCGCTTCGCCAGCGCCTTGGCCACCACCGCGTCGAAGGCGCGGGGGCAGGTGCCGGCGAGCTGGCTGGGCGGGATCGGCTCCGCGTTCATCACCTTGTGCATCAGCGCCGCCAGGCCGCCATCGAAGGGCTTCTCGCCCGTCAGCAGCTGGTAGAGCATGACGCCGGCCGCCCAGATATCGGCCCTGGCATCCACCGTCTCGCCGCGCAGCTGCTCCGGCGCCATGTAGCTCGGCGTGCCCATGACCGTGCCGACCTGGGTCATGGAGGAGTTTTCCAGCCGGGCGATGCCGAAATCGGCCATCTTCACCGTGCCGTCCGCGGCCAGCATGATGTTGGCCGGCTTGATGTCCCGATGCACCACGCCGCGGCCATGGCTGTAGGCCAGCGCCGAGAGCACGCCATCCATCAGCCGGACGATCTCGGCGACCGGGAAGCGCTCCTTCCGGTCGAGCCGGTCCTTCACCGAGCCGCCCTCGACCAGCTCCATCACAATCCAGGCGGTCTCGGCGTTCTCGCCATAGTCATACACGCCGACGATGTTGTTGTGGGCGAGGCGCCCGGCGGCCTGGGCTTCCCGGCGGAAGCGGGCATGCGCCTCCTCGCCTTCCGGGTCGCCGGGCGGCGGCTTCTTCACCACCTTGATCGCCACCCGGCGCTCGATCAGCCGGTCCACCGCCTCATAGACCGTCCCCATGGCCCCGGCGCCCAGGGTGCCGCGCAATTCGTATTTTCCGGCAATCTCGTTCGGCAGCATGTCGCGCAGCTATCCCGATCCCGCTTGCGGGCGCGCCCCGGCCGGAGGGCGAGACGCCCCTCCGGGAACCGTTCCGTCCCCAGCCCGGCGGCACTCTACAGCCATCGCGCAAAAAGCGCGCGTCCTGTCTGCAAAATAGCGCAGGGATGGCGGCGGCGGCCGGATCGGACAGCGCGCACCCCGCGGCAGCCTCTCGGCGAGCCGGCCTGACAGGGGCGGGAAGCCTGGCGCGCCGGCATGCCGCACCGGACCCCGCAGCCCTTGCCGCGGAAACTCGGCCAGCCGGGACGGCGCTTCGGCGGGCGCCTGATCGTCCCGCTTGAACGGCGAGCCTTTCATTGGGAGTGGCTGGCTGACCCGGTGCGCCCCAGCCGAGCCCATGGTCAATCGACCAAACGCACCGTGCGCGACATTCCAGTGAATTCGCGGACTTGCCAAGCAGACCAACCCTTGTCATGAGTCCGACGCCATCCAGTCAATCCGGCGTAATGAATCCCGCGGGCGGGGCGTGTCCTGCCGTGATTATTGCCGGAGGAGGGGGCGGTATTCGGGGCAATCTGCTCCGGCCCGGTGCCGCATGGCGCCATGGCTTGGAGCGGGGCACTGTCCTGGAGCAGACACTCATATCGCACATAACCTGCCGGCGCGGTGACCTGGGGATCGCAGTTCGGCCAGATCTGATGCCGGGTCGGTAATTGCGCCATTTGCTTCCTACCAACCGGCGACGTCCTTCGCTGCGGGCCTACGCGCTGGGCCTCACCGCCCTGGCCATGATCCCGACCTTCGGGGTGGGGGCCGGCACCGTGTTCCTGGTCCTGCGCGATCTGCGCCAGACCTTCGAGATGCGCCTCGGCGACACGGCCGATGCCGTCGCCGTGGCCCTGAACCGCCACCTGGAGGTGCGCCGCGCCGTCCTCGACACCCTGGCCCAGTCCAGCGGGCTCGACCGGCCGGAGGTCCCTGATCCGCGCTTCGTCCGGCATGCCCGCAACACCGACGCGGCGCTCGGGCTGCCGATCTCGCTTCGACTGCCCGACGGGACCGTCATGCTGCGCACCGACGAGCCACCGGGCACGCAGCCCCACTACGTGCCGCCGGACCGGGCCTTCGAGCGTGCCCTCACGACGCGGCTTCCGACCCTTGACAATCTGGAGGTCGCCCAGGCACGGATCCTGCCCCTCATCGTGCCGGTGGTGCGGAACGACGAGGTGGTGGGCCTGCTCGCGACCCGGCTCTCCCAGGCCTCGCTGACCGCCCTCCTCAAGGAGGCGAGGCCGGACACCGTGCTCTTCGCCAATATCGTCGATGGGAACGGTCGGGTGGTCGCCCGCGATCCGGTGAACCAGAATGTCGGCAACATGGCGCCGGACTGGATCCGGGCGGCCCAGCTCGACACCGCGACGGGGCATGAGAGGATCGCGCGGGGGCGGTCGCTCGCCGGCGTCGACATCCTCGCCGCCGTCCGCCCCGTGCCGGACGCCCCGGGATGGGCCGTTGTGGTGGCCGCCCCGCTCGCCGACTACGAGAAGATGGCCAGCCTGCCCCTGCGCTCGCTGGTCCTCGGCGGCGCCGTCATCCTGCTGGGCGCCTTCGCCGCCGCCTTCGCCATGGCTAGGCGCCTCACCCAGCCCATCGTGGCCCTGACCCGGCATGCCGAACGGGTGGCCCTGGGGGTGACGCGGCCCGTGGCCCCGCCCGCGGGGCCTTTCGTCGTCAAGGAGCTGGAGGCGCTCCGCCTCGCCCTGCTGCGGGCCGAGGAGCACCAGCGCCTCCTGGTGCAGGAGGTCAATCACCGCGCGAAGAACCTGCTGGCCGTCGTGCAGTCGGTGGTCAACATCACCAAGGCGGAGAGCATCCCGCAATTCGTCCGGGCGGTCACCGCGCGCATCTTCGCCCTGGCCCGGGCCCATTCCCTGCTGGCCCAGCATGGCTGGCACGGCGCCGAGCTGCGGCTCGTCGCGGCGCGGGAGCTCGAGACCTTCCTGGCCTCGGGCCATCTCATCCTGGACGGCCCGCCCGTCGCCCTGGCCGCAACTGCGGTGCAGCCGGTCTCGATGATCCTGCACGAGCTGGCGACCAACGCCGCCAAGCATGGCGCGCTCTCGCAGCCATCCGGCAGGGTGCGCCTGACCTGGCGCATCGCCGCGCAGGCGGAGGAGCTCGCCCTGCACTGGGAGGAGAGGTTCGGGCCCCTGCTGGCGGCCCCGCCGACCCGGAAGGGCTTCGGCATCCGGATGGTGGACAACAGCGTGGCGCAGCTCGGTGGCCGGATCGAGCGGCACTGGCTGGTGACGGGGCTGGCCTGCGCCATCAGCCTTCCCCTCCCGCGGATCCTGCGCGAGCTGGTCCGGGCGCCGGAGCCGCCGCCGGACGAACCGGTCACGCCCGATCGGTAAACGCGCCGGAGCGGCCGCACGCCGGTCATGCCGGCGCGGCACCGCTCCAGCCTCTCGTCTTCACAGATGTTCTTGCGGCATTCCAGGTCGCGCGGCGATGCGCGCCTGGCTTGCAATGCCCTAGAGCATGCTGCGTTCGCTTGCGTGCACGCAGCATGCTCTAGGCCGTTGTTTTGCGAGCATCTTCACGCATTCAGATGATTCCATCTGAACGCGATCTGCCCTAACGCGCCGCCCTGGCCAGCGGGAAGCTGCGCAGGTCGCGCTGCGCGGTGCGGAACACCGCGTCCTGGCGGTGGCGCTTCTCGGCGGCGAGCACCGGCACCCGCCGCGTCACCCATTCACCGAGCGCGAGGGCCGAGATCCGCCCCTCCCCATCCATCGCCGCCCGGCCGGTCAGCCCCTCCCGCACCGCCACCGCGAACAGCCCATTCCGCTCGTCATAACTGTCCAGCGCCTCCTGCACCGAGGTGCTGGCGGCCAGGAGGAAGCGCCCGGTCTCGTTGCCCAGCGCCGCCAGGCTGTCCACCGTGAGCTGGCCGGCATGGCAGGTGTCGATGAACAGGAACCCGTCCCGCGCCCGCACCCGGGCCAGCGCCCCGACCAGCGCCTCGTCATCCAGCGCCTGCGGCCGCAGCACGGGGAAGGAGGAGATATCCCGCACATCGGCGGGCAGGAAGAGGAAGCGCCGGTCCGGCTCCGTCCGCAGCCCATGGCCGGCGATGTAGAGCACGAAGGTGTCCTCCGGCCGCGCCTGCTCCGCCAGCCGGTCCAGCGCCGCCAGCACGCCGGCCCGGCTTGCCTCGGCATCCGTCAGCAGCGTCACCTCCACGCTGCGGAACAGGTCCTGGCCGTTGCGCTTCAGCGTCTCCGCCACCGTCCTGGCATCCGCGACGGCGAAGCGGAGGTTCAGCTCCGGGTTGGCGTAGTGGTCCACGCCGATGGCCAGCACCAGCAGCCGCCCGGCATCGGGCGGTGGCGCCGCCTCGCCCTCCCGCCGCAGCTCCAGCACCGGGCCCTCGGCGAAGAGGCCGCGGTCCTCGGCATAGAGCCGCGTCGCCACCCGGTTCGGCCCGGGGTCCAGCGGCACCTCGATGGTGGTCTCGCCCTGGCCGGCGGCGCCGCGCGCGGCGATGCGGTCATTGACGACGACATCGAGCGGCCCGAGGCCGAGGCCGCGCGCCTGGGCCGTGAGGGTCAGGCGCAGCGCCGTGGCGCCGGGCGGGATCCAGGCCGCGCCGAAGGGCAGCGGCGTGCATCGGCCATCCTCCGCCACCGCGCAGGCGGCGCTGCCGGAGAGCAGCGGCAGCTGCCCGATCCGCTCCCGCACCGCGCCGAGCCCCGCCAGCCGCGCCACCGCCGGCACCTGGTCCCCGGCGATGCGGGCGCGGGTCTCGGCCGGGGCGAAGAGGGCGCGATAGGCCTGGCGGAAGCTGGCCCATTCCGGAGTCTGCGCCCGGCCGGCATTCAGGTGGACGCCGACCAGATCCTGCCCGCCCTCCGGCGCGTGGTCGAACAGCCCTTCCGGCGTGAACAGCACCCAGCGGCGGCCATCGGCATGGGGGAAGAGGGCGCCGCGCTCGGCGAAGCGGCCATCCGGCCGGCTGTCGTACCAGCGCAGCGTGCCGTCGCCGAGGGCTGCCACCACCGTGCCGTCCGCGGCGACGGCCAGGCCCCAGGCGGCGCCGGGCAGGGCGAAGGGCTCCCCCACCGGCCGCCCCGCGGCGTCGTAGCGGCGGAGCTGGGTGTCGGTACCGAGCAGGAACCCATCCTCCCGCGGCAGGATGGCAAGGCTGCGGGCGAACTCCCGGTCGTTCAGCCGGAGCTGCTGGGTGCCGAAGCGCGGCCGGTTGGCGCCGCGCCATTCATGGATCGGGATCCGGGGGGAGGCGGTGCGCGCCGCGTCCAGCGCCTCGGCCGGATCGGCCGGGGAGAGCCGGCCGGCGGCGACGTCGAAGACCAGGGGCGGCGCGCCCTGGGCCAGGGCGAAGCGCACCCGCTGGGCATCCGCCGAGACGGCGAGGCTGCCGGCGGTCAGCCGCCATTCCGCCGTCACCGGCCGCGGCGCCTGGGCCAGGCCGCCATCCGGCGCCAGCCTGCCCCAGCCGGGATCGTCGGCGGCGAAGGCCAGGCCGCCGCGCGGCAGGCGCAGCAATTGCGGAATGGCATCCCGCGCGGCGGGGATGTCCGTGGCCGGGCCCAGGCCGAAATCCGCCCAGCGGCGGATGACGAAGCCGCCCGTCCCGCCCGCCCGCCGGGCATAGCCCGCGGCATGCAGCTGCACGCCGCCCTGGCCATCCGCGGCCCAGGTGACGGCGGGCAGCCCTTCCCCCGCCAGCCCCGTCACATCGGGCGTCAGCACCGTGCGGAGATCGGGCAGGGCCAGGAGGTCGATGCGCAGCCTGTCCTCATAGCCCACGGCCAGCAGGCCACCGTCCGGGGAGAGGGCGAGGCCATAGGGGCTGGCATTGGCCAGCGGCACCTTCTCCGCCAGCTTCCGCCCGCCGGCCTCGTACAGCCGGATGCGGCCATCGGCGGCGCTGACCGCCAGGCGGTTGCCGGCATCGAAGGCCAGCATGCGGGCGGCGCCGCCATAGGCCGTGTCCTCGAAGACCGGCTGGCCGTTGCGCGCATCCCACACCCGGATGCCCGCCCGCCCGTCCAGCGCCGCGGCCAGCCGCGTGCCGTCCGGCGAGACGGCGAGGTGCAGCACCGGCGCCGGCAGGCCGGGCAGGCGCGCGACCATCCGGCGGGTCTCGGTGTCGAAGACATAGATGCAGAAGGCACCGTCCCAGGCGCGGCAGGTATGGCCACCGAGGAAGGCCCGCCTGCCATCGGCGGAAAGCGCCACGGCGTAGAGCTCGCCCTCCGCATCCGGCCCGATCGGCGGCCGCAGCACGCCGCGCGGCGTGCCCTCCGGCAGGGACCAGAGCCGCGCCGTCTTGTCGTCCGAGACGCTGACCAGCAGCCGCCCGGCGCCATCCGTGGCGAGGCGGGAGAGATGCGCGGTATGCGCCGCCGCCTCCACCCGCAGGATGGGGGCCTGCGGCGGCTGCCGCGCCTCCTGCGCCGCCGCCCCCGCCAGGCCGGCCGCCAGCAGCGCCAGCCCGCCAGGCCCCGCGCGCCGCATCACCCGGCCAGCTCGAAGCCGTTCCCGCTCTGCGCCGCCAGCTCCGCATTGGCGACGCTTTCGGAGAAGCCCTCGCGCCGGGCGATGTTGCTGGCGGCGAGCCTCCGCGCATCATTGTCCGCCACGGCGGGGCCGGCACCCTGGGCGCGGGAGTCGATGGCGCGCGGCGTCGCCAGCGCGCCGCGGGCGTTGAAGGCGCTCTGCTCGGCATAGCCCAGGCGCTGGCCGTCGGCCGTCTGCACCAGGGCGTAGCCGGGCGCCACGGGCCGGATCTGCACGGATTGCCGCGCGGCGAGCTGCCCGACCTCCGGCGCCCCGGCCTCCGGCCGCAGCTTCAGCGTGACCGGATTGCGCACCTGGGCATTCACCGGGGTGGTGTTGCGGCTGGCGATCACCGCCGCCTTGGTGCCCGGGGCGACGCTTTCCACCGCCGTGTCGAATTCCGCGCCGCGGCTGCCGATGCGCTGGTCGATGCTGCGGGCCAGCGCCACGTCGCGCTGGGTGCGGGCGCGGATGCTGGCCATCTCGCTCTCCGCCGCGCCGCGCGGCAGGCGGCCCTGCCGGTAGGCTTCCCGCACCTGCCGCACCTGGTTGAAGCGGCAATCCATGAGCTGGTTGAAGGCCGCCTGGGTGCGGTCCAGCTCCGCATTTTCCCGCCCGAGATCGGCGGCCAGGCTGGCGCGCAACCCGGCCTGGTCGGCATTCCGTTGCTGCAGCGCCGCGAGGTAGCCGCCCGCCGCCCCGGCCGCGCCGCCCGCCGCTGCGCCGATCAGGGCGGAGCGCCAGTCGCCGCCCGCGATGGCGCCGAGCGCCGCCCCGCCAAC
>NZ_JAMZIK010000164.1 GCF_024178315.1 Siccirubricoccus soli
CCCGCCGCTGCGCCGATCAGGGCGGAGCGCCAGTCGCCGCCCGCGATGGCGCCGAGCGCCGCCCCGCCAACCGCGCCGATGGCGGCGCCGCGGAGAATGTCCTCGGCGAAGAAATTGCCGGTGCTGTCCAGGGCGACGACCTGCGGGCGGCAGGAATCCGTGCCGTCATCCGCGCCGATCCGGCCTTCCCGGGTGGTGACGCAGCCGGCGAGGAGCGCCGTGGAGGTGACGAGGGCGACGAGACGACGGGCATTGCTGGCCACGGACGAAACCTCCGGTCGAGGACGGGGCGAAGCTAACAATACCGTTGCGGTCTTGCCAGTTACCCAGCGCACAGCCCGGGCGGCGGCCGGCCCGTTGCCAATTTTTTGAAGGAACCGATTTCCCCTTCATCGTCGGGGGCGGCGCGTGCATCTCTCGGGCGGGAAGCGAGGGCCAGATGCATGCCGGGATGGCGCAGCGAGGAGGATGACCCGATCCGGCCACCGCCGGAGATGGAGGCGGCGCCCGGGCTGGAGGGGATGCCGCGGCTCGATCTCGACGCGGTGGAGGTGGCGGTGCCGGAACTGGTGGACCAAGCGATCCGCGGCCCGGTCGTGCTGCGCCGCCATGGGCAGGAGCGCTTCGTGCTGGTGCCGCTGGACATCTGGCGCCGGGTGTGGGGGGCGGCGCCGCGGCCGCCGGTGATCGAGGGGGAGAGGAAATAGGGCGGCGCCCTGCCTGGGCAGCGGTCTTTGCCCCCCTTGCGCCCCCCGCCGGGGCCAGGACCTGGCCCCGGACCCCGGTCTGAGTCTCGGAGCCCAGGAGGGTGGTCCGCCCCCCCGGCGGGGGCATGGGGGCGGGGGCCCCATTGACGCCGCCCCGCCCCCGGGCGAACTCCGCCGCCATGGCGCCCCCCCTTCTGCTGCTTCAGGACATCCATCTCCGCCTCGGCACCCAGGCCCTGCTGGCCGGGGCCTCCCTCTCCGTCAGCGCGGGGGAGAGGCTGGCGCTGGTCGGGCGCAACGGCTCCGGCAAATCCACCCTGCTGAGGATCGCCGCCGGCGCCCTGGCCCCCGATGCCGGTACTCGCTTCCTGCAGCCCGGCGCCACCCTCCGCGCCCTGCCGCAGGAGCCGGATTTCGGCGCGGCCAAGACGGTGTGGGAGCATGTGGCCGCCGGCCTCGGCCCCGGCGACGACCCGCACCGGGCGCGGCTGCTGCTGGAACAGCTCGGCCTGACCGGGGAGGAGGCGCCCGCCCGCCTGTCCGGCGGCGAGGCCCGCCGCGCCGCCCTGGCCCGGGCGCTGGCCGCCAGCCCGGACATCCTGCTGCTGGACGAGCCGACCAACCATCTGGATCTGCCCGCCATCGCCTGGCTGGAGGCGGAGCTGTCCCGCTACCGCGGCGCCCTCGTCCTCATCAGCCATGACCGGCGGTTCCTCGAGACCCTGTCCCGCGCCATGGTCTGGCTGGACCGCGGCACCACTCGCCGGCTGGAGAAGGGCTTCGCCCATTTCGAGGCCTGGCGCGACCAGGTGCTGGAGGAGGAGGAGCGCGAGGCCCACAAGCTCGATCGCCAGATCGTCCGCGAAGAGCATTGGATGCGCTACGGCGTCACCGCCCGCCGCAAGCGCAATATGCGCCGTGTCGGGGAGCTGGCGGCGCTGCGCGAGCGGCGGCGGGAGGCGCTGAAGCCGACCGGCGCGGCCAAGCTGACGGCCAGCGAGCAGCAGGGCGGCGGCACGCTGGTGATCCAGGCGGAAGGGCTGCGCAAAGCCTTCGCCGACCAGCCGCCCGTGGTGCGGGATTTCTCGACCCGCATCCTGCGCGGCGACCGCGTCGGCCTCATCGGGCCGAACGGCGCCGGCAAGACCACCCTGCTGAAGATGCTGGTGGGGGAGCTGGCGCCGGATGCCGGCACAATCCGCCTCGGCACCGGGCTTTCCATGGTGCGGCTGGAACAGGGGCGGGAAAGCCTGGACCCGGAGACCACCCTGCAAGCCGTGCTGACCGGCGGCCGCGGCGACCAAGTGGAGGTCGGCGGCCAGAAGCGCCACGTCATCGGCTACATGAAGGACTTCCTCTTCCTGCCGGAGCAGGCGCGGACGCCGGTCGGCATGCTCTCCGGCGGGGAGCGGGGACGGCTGATGCTGGCCCGCGCCTTGGCCCGCCCCTCCAACCTGCTGGTGCTGGACGAGCCGACCAACGACCTCGACCTGGAAACCCTGGACCTGCTGGAGGAGCTGCTGGCCGACTACGCCGGCACGGTGCTGGTGGTGAGCCATGACCGCGACTTCCTCGACCGCGTCTGCACCAGCGTGGTGGTGGCGATGGGGGAGGGGCGCTGGCAGGAATATGCCGGCGGGTTCAGCGACATGCTGGCCCAGGGCGGGCCGGGCATCCTGGCCGGCGCCGCGGCCCCGGCCGAGGCGAAGCCCAGGGCGCGCGAGGCGGCGCCGCGCCCGGCCGCCGAGCCGGCGAAGCGGAAGCTGAGCTTCAAGCAGCTCCATGCGCTGGACGCACTGCCCGGGAAGATCGCCACGCTGGAGAAGGAGATCGCGACGCTGCGCCAGGCCCTGGCGGCGCCGGACCTCTACAGCCGGGACAAGGCGCGGTTCGACCGCTTCACGGCGGCGCTGACGGAAAAGGAAACGGCGCTGGCGAAGGCGGAGGAGGAGTGGCTGGAGCTGGAGATGCTGCGGGAGGAGATCGAGGCGGGGGCTCCGCCCCCGTGAACCTCCGGCAGGGGCTCTGCCCCTGCACCCCGCCGGGGACCGGACCGGTCCCCGGACCCCGGTCCGAGTTTCAGACCCGACAGCTCAAACTGCCGCCTCCACCTTCCGCATCCGGCAGGGCAGCGCGCCGATGTTGACCGAACCGCTCATCGGGTCCGTCGCGCCCCGGTAGCTCAGCGCCGCGTTCACGTTGATCTCCAGCGCGGCGAATTCCGGCCCCGGCGCCTCCGGCAGCCACCAGCCCATGCCGGTGGTCAGCACGCCGGGCTGGGTGCGGTCGGTGATCGTCACCCGCAGGCGGCAGGCGCCGGGGCCGTCCGGCAACTCCACCTCCACCCAATCGCCCTCCGCCACGCCGTGCGCCGCCGCCGTCTCCGGATGCAGCCGCACCTCCGGGTCGGGCGAGACCTTCCGCGCCCAGGCCTGATCCCGGAAGCGGGAATGGTGATAGGTCTTCTCGCGGAAGCCGGTCTGCAGCAGCAGGGGCTCGCTGGCCTCGGGCGGCGGCAGGAAGCCGGGCAGCGGGTCGAGCCCGTGCTTCGCCGCGCTCTCCGAATACAGCTCGATCCTGCCGCTCGGCGTGGCGAAGCCGCGGTGCTCGAAATCGCCGCGCGTATAAGGGAAATGGGCGTAGCCGTCGCGCCGCAGCGCCTCCAGCGAGATGCCGCTCTCCCCCAGCAGGAAATCGTTGAACGCCGCCTGGCTGCGCCAGGGCAGCAGCTCGGCGGTCAGCGCCCCGCGCGCCCGCAGCTTCTCCATCAGCCCGGCGGCGATCCCGAGGTCGCTCCGCGCCTCGCCCCGCGCCGGCACCGCCGCAGTATAGGCGATATTGGGGCCGGAGGGATCCAGCGTGACCTCCTCCTCCTCCAGGGTCGTCGTCTTCGGCAGCACGATGTCGGCGACCGCCGCGGTTGGCGTCATGGTATGCGCGGCGACCGCCAGGAAATCCAACGAGCGCAGCGCCGCCAAGGTGCGCCGCGCATCCGGATAGGTGACGGCGATATTCACGCCCGAGACATAGGCGCCGCGCACCGGATAGGGCGCGCCGGTCAGCATCGCCTCGATCACCGAGGCGTTGTGGCAGGCGGTCTGCCAGCCCTCCGGCCCGGCCCAGAGGGGGAAGCGGTCGGCGCCGATGGTCTGCCGCTCCACCGCTTCCGGCAGGCGGAAACGCTTGTCGTGCAGCAGCTCCAGATAGGTGCGGAATCCGGCGGGCTTCTTCACCCGCCGGTTCCCGCCCACCCGGTCGAGATTGCCGCTGATCGCCACCAGGCAGTGGAAGGCGCGATAGGTCTGCACGCCATTGCTGGCGGCATCGATCCCATGGCCGCCGACGAAGGTGGAGGGGCCATCGGCATAGAGCGCGGCGGCGCGCTCGATATCCGCGGCCGCGACGCCGGCGATGCCCGCCGCCCAGTCCGGCGTGCAGGGCGCCACGCGCGCCGCCAGCGCCGCGAAGCCATGGCACCAGCGCGCGACGAACCCGGCATCGTAGCGCCGGTCGCGGATCATCGCATGCAGCAGGGCGAGGCCGATCGCGCCATCCGTCCCCGGTCGCGACTGCAGCCAGACATCCGCCAGCTCGGCGGCCGGGGTGCGGAAGGGGTCCAGCACCACCAGCCGCGCGCCCCGGGCCTTGGCGCGCTTCAGCTCCGCCCACTGGATCGGGTCCGCGGCATGCGGGTTGCGGCCGACCATCAGGGTGCAGCGCGCCGCCTCGATCTCCTCCCCCCGGCCGATGTTGAGCCCGGTCATCCGGTCGCTCACCGCCCGGCAGCCGCCGCAGAGATCCTGGTTGATCATCCAATTGGGCGAGCCGAGGGAGCGCATGAGCAGCGCCACCACCGCGCCGCGCGAGAAGAAGGCGCCGCTGACCGCCCCGACCAGGGCGAGCGGCCCATGCTCGGCCCGCACCTTCGCCAGCCCCTCTGCCACCTCCTCCAGCGCCTCCTCCCAGGAGATCCGCCGCCATTCCCCGCTGCCGCGCGGGCCGATGCGGCGTATCGGGTGCAGCAGCCGGTCGGGGTGGTCCGTCCATTCCGGCAGGCCGCGGATGCCCTTCACGCAGAAGGCACCCTTGGAGGTGGGGTGCGCCGGGTTGGGCGCGACCTTGGTCACGCGCCCATCCTCGCCCAGCGTCAGCAGCGCGCCGCACAGAGTGCCGCATTCCCAGCAGGTGCTCGGGATGGTTCTCTTGGACATGGTGGGAGCCTGTCACCCCCGCGGCGCGGCGTCCATCGCCAATCGGCGTGCCGCCTCCACCCGCCCGGGCCGAAGCCGCCTCGGCCCTCGCCTGCCGGAACCAACCCCGCCCAGAACCGTAATGTCGGACAAGAGTCAGCTAGGTTACTGACCCCGAAGGAGCCTGCGACAAGCCCACCGAACGGCGTGCCCAACTTCCCATAGGCAGCTACCGCTTCTGGAGCGCCTGCGATGCCGCGTCTGCAAGGGCGGAGCCATTCGGCCCTCATCCTGGTGTTGGGATTCGTGCTCGCCGTGCCGACCGCCGCCGCGGTCGCCGCGGCGTGGTTCACCTGGCGCATCACCTGGCGGGAGGCGGAGGAGGGCGTTGCACGCTCCGCCGACACCATCGCGGAATATGCGCTGCGCATCCTGGACTCCCAGCGGCTCGGCGCCGGGCGGGTGAACGACCTCGTCCGCGGCATGTCGGATGCCGAGATCCGGGCGCACGAGGCCGAGGTGCATGCCGGGCTCAGGGCTCTCGTGCCCGCCTTTCCCATGGTGGAGACGGCGACGATTCTGGGCGCCGACGGCGCGGTGCTGGCGACCGCCCGGGTCTACCCCGTGCTCGCCGAGGCCAATGCTGCCGACCGGGAATGGGTGCAGGCGCTGCGCCGGCCGGAAACCCCGGAGCCGCATATCAGCCGCGTCGTGCGCAGCCGGTTCGACGACCACCTGTTCTTCCCCGTCAGCATCCGCCGGACCGGCACCGGCAATGCAGTGCCGCCGGGCGGAATCGAAGGGATCATCACCCTCTCGGTGGGCCCGGAACAGCTCACCCAGGGGTTCGGCGAGGTGCTCGGCCTGCCCGAGAACATCATCGCCCTGCTGCGGCAGGATGGCGCGATTTTGGCGCGCCGGCCGTTGCCGGCTGGACCCTTCCCGGACCTGCCGCCCGACAGCGATCCGGTGAAGCTGGCGGCAAGCGGGGTGGAGCGCGCCATCTTCCTTGCACCATCGACGGTTGACGGCGCCCGGACGCTGTTCGCCATGCGCAATATCGCCGGCTTCCCGGTCCTGGCCATCGTCGGCCGCAGCGTCTCCGAGATCCACCGGGCATGGTTCCGCGCGGTCCGGCTGCAGCTCACCTGGGGGGGGCCGGCCATGCTGATGCTGCTGGGCTCCGTCCTGTATGCGCTGCGGCTCAACCGGAAGGCCTGGGAAGCCGAGTGGGCGCTGCAGGGGGAGCAGGCCCGCCGCGCCGCCCTGGATGCGCGGGAAGCCGCCGAGGCCAGGTTCCGCGGCGTGTTCCACAGCCGCGCCATGGGGATGGCGGTGTTCGACCTGCAGACCGGGCAGACCCTGCTCGCCAATGACCGGCTGCTGGAGATGACCGGCAGCACGCGCGAGGCCTTCGCCAGGGGTGAATGGGACTGGCGCCGCTACACCCCGGTGGACGATCTGCGCCTGGACGAGGCGGCCTTGGCCGAGGCCCAGGCCCGTGGCTGGTTTGACCCCTATGAGAAAGAATATCTGCGCCCCGATGGCTCGCGCCTGCCGGTGCGCCTCTTCTCCGCGCCGCTGCCGGGCGAGCCTGGACGCATCGTGGCCATCGTCCAGGACATCTCGGAGCAACGGGAAGCGGAGACGAAGCGCGACCTGCTGGTGCGCGAGGTGAACCATCGCGCCAAGAACGCGCTGGCCACGGTGCAGGCGGTCCTCCGCCTCACCACCGCCGAGAGCCTCGAGGCCTATCGCACGCTGGTCCAGGGGCGGGTGGCCGCGGTGGCGCAGGCGATGGACCTGCTGGCGCAGACCGGCTGGACCCGGACCAGCCTGCCGGAGCTCATCCGGGGCGAATTCCAGCCCTTCCTCGCCGGCGTCGCGGGCCGGGGGACGGTGCCGCTCGCCATGGCCGGCCCCGAGGTCTTCATCAGCCCCGCCATGGTCCAGCCCCTGGCCATGGCGCTGCACGAGCTGGCCACCAACGCCGCCAAATATGGCGCGCTGTCGCAGCCCGGCGGTACCGTCCGGATCACTTGGCGCGTCACGCCGCAGAACCGGCTGCTCCTCGACTGGGAGGAGCAGGGCGGGCCTGCGCTGGCCGGGCCGCCGGCGCGCCAGGGCTTCGGCACCCGCATGCTGCATGCCACCGTCGAGCGGCAGCTCCATGGCCGGGTGAGCTGGGACTGGCGGGAGAGCGGGCTGCTTTGCCGCATCAGCGTACCCCAGTCCTGCGTCGAGGTGGAGCAAAGCCGGCCGGCCCAGGTGGGTTGAGTCCCGGGGTCGGCCGTGGACCTCCGCCGGGTCGGCCGTGCCCGCCGCGTCCTGCGCTCCGATGGCGACCCACCGGGCACGGCCCGCGGAGCACCGTTCACGCCCGGCGCCGAGCGGCGACGCGCCCGAAACTGCCGCATCGCGGCAACGTTGCACCGGGACCATGCCCCGTGCTCCCGATGCGCGCGACAACTCCCTCGCCACCTACCGGGCCAAGCGCGACTTCCGGGCGACCCCGGAACCCCGTGCCGCCCGCGCGCGCGCCTCGCGGCAGCGCCGCTTCGTCGTGCAGAAGCATGATGCCCGCCGCCTGCACTGGGATTTCCGCCTGGAGCATGACGGCGTGCTGCTGAGCTGGGCGGTGCCGAAGGGCCCCTCCCTGGACCCCGCCGACAAGCGCCTGGCGGTGCGGGTGGAGGACCATCCGCTGGACTATGCCGATTTCCACGGCGCCATCCCGGAGGGCAATTACGGCGCCGGCGAGGTGGAGATCTGGGACAGCGGGAGCTGGGAGCCGCTGGACGACCCCGCCGCGGGCCTGGCCGCGGGCGAGCTGAAATTCCGCCTGAAGGGCCAGCGCCTGCAGGGCGGCTTCGTCCTGGTGCGGATGAAGCGGCGCGGCCGGGAGCGGGCGGAGAATTGGCTGCTCATCAAGGAGCATGACGAGGCGGAGCAGCCGGGCGCCGATGCCGAGGCGCTGGAGGCGCTGCCCGGGCCACAGCAGGGAAAGGTGCCGGAGAAGGCCAAGCCGGCGGCGGTCCGCCGGGCCGAGACCGCGGCCGCGCCGGAAGCCCGGCCGGCCGACATCGTCACCGCCAAGCCGGCCGCCCCGAAGCCCCGCCCGCCCGGCCCCGCGCCCATGCCCGGCGCCGTCCAGGGCCCGCTGCCGGAGGAGCAGAAACCGGAGCTCGCCACCCTGGTGGACGCCCCGCCGGAGGGGGAGGGCTGGCTGAGCGAGGTGAAATTCGACGGCTACCGCCTGCTCGTCCGCAAGCATGGCCGCAGCGTCCGCCTCATCACCCGCAACGGCCTCGACTGGAGCGCACGGCTGCCCGAGATCGTCCGCGCCGTCGCCAAGCTGAAGCCCGACTCCCTGCTGCTGGATGGCGAGCTGGTGGCGCTGCGCGAGGACGGCCTCTCCTCCTTCGCCAACCTCCAGGCGGCCCTGGCCAATGGCGGGGAGCGCAGCCGGCTCTTCCTCTACCTCTTCGACCTGCTGCACCTGGAAGGCTGGGACCTGCGCGGCTGCCGGCTGATGGACCGCAAGGCGGCGCTGAAGCGGCTGAACGACTGGCGCGGCGCGCTGCGCTTCAGCGACCACCTGGATGGCGAGGCGCCGCGGGTCCGCCGCCGGGCCTGCGCCATGGGCCTCGAGGGCATCATCTGCAAGCGGGCCGAGGCACCCTATCGCGCCGCCCGGACCCGCGACTGGGTGAAGGTGAAGTGCCAGGGACGGGACGAGTTCATCATCCTGGGCTGGACCCCGCCGGCGGGCAGCCGCCAGGGGCTCGGCTCGCTGCATCTCGGCTTCCATGACCAGGAGGGGCGGCTGCACTATGTCGGCGGCGTCGGCACCGGCTTCACGGAGAAGGAGCTGGTGACGCTGAGTCGCCGCCTGTCCCGCATGGTCACCACCCCGCCCGAGGGGCTGCTGCTGGCCGGCGAGCCGCCCGACCCCGCGCTCAACTGGGTGCGGCCGGAGCTGGTGGCGGAGGTGCAGTATATCGGCTGGACCGGCTTCGGCCGGCTGCGTCACGCCACCTTCCTCGGCCTCCGGGAGGACAAGGGGCCGGAGGAGGTTGTGCGCGACATCCCGCATCCGGAGGTCGAGCGCATGCCCTACCGGCCACGCTCCGGCGGCAACCGATCCATCGTCCACGCCGCGAAGCCGGAGCGCGGCGCGCAGCAGGTCGGCGGCACGCGCATCACCCATGCGGACCGCGAGCTCTGGCCCGGCATCACCAAGCAGGATCTGGCGGAATATTGGCGGAAGGTGGCGCCGCGCGCCCTGCCGGGCATCGCTGACCGGCCCCTGGCCCTGCTGCGCTGCCCGGAAGGGATCGAGGGCGAGCGCTTCTTCCAGAAGCACGCCAATCGCGGCCTGCCGGACGCCATCGAGACGGGCGAGGCGGAGGGCCAGCCCTTCCTCGCCGTCTCGGACGAGACCGGGCTGCTGGCCTGTGCCCAGATGGCGGCGATCGAGCTGCATGGCTGGGGCGCGACCCGCGCCGACCCGGCGCATCCGGACCGCATCGTCTTCGACCTGGACCCCGGCGAGGACGTCGCCTTCGCCGAGGTGGTGCAGGCCGCGCTCGATCTGCGCAAGCGGCTGCAGGGGATGCAGCTGGAGAGCTTCTGCCGCACCACCGGCGGCAAGGGGCTGCATGTGGTGGTGCCGCTGCGGCCGGAGGCAGGCTGGGAGGAGGTGCGGGACTTCGCCCACACCCTGGCCCGGACGCTGGAGGCGGAGGCGCCTGACCGCTTCATTTCCACCGTTTCCAAGGCGAAGCGGCACGGCCGCATCCTGGTGGATTGGCTGCGCAACGGTGCCGGCGCGACGGCGATCTGCTCCTACTCGCCGCGCGCCCGGCCCGGCGCCACGGTGGCGACGCCGCTCGCCTGGCGGGAGGTGAATGCGAAGCTCGATCCGCAGGCCTTCACCATCGCCACCGTTCCGCCGCGCCTCGCCCGGCAGAAGCGCGATCCCTGGGCGGGGATGGAGAGCCTGGACCAGCGCCTGCCGAAGGAGATCCGTTGATGGCCGAACACCAGCACCCGATCTGGCGCGGCCATCTGCGCCTCGCCCTCGTCTCCTGCCCGGTCGCCCTCTACAGCGCGCGCCATGCCTCGGCGGAGCTGCATTTCCACTTCATCAACCCGAAGACCGGCAACCGCGTGCGGATGGTCACGCTCGATGCCGGTACCGAGGAGGAGGTGCGGCGCAGCGACCTGGTGAAGGGCTACGAGTTCAAGAAGGACACCTATGTCCTGCTCGACGATGCCGATTTCGAGCGGGCGAAGATCGACAGCTCCACCGTGCTGACGCTCGATAAATTCGTCGCCGCCGACGCGATCGACCCGATCTACTACGATGCCAGCTACTATCTCGTCCCGGATGGCGAGGCGGGGCAGGATGTCTATGCCGTGCTGCGGGAGGCGATCGGCAAGGCCGGGCGCGTCGGGCTGGCGCGCCTGGTCATCGCCCGGCGGGAGCGCTCCGTCGCCATCATGCCGCTCGGGCGCGGCCTGGTGCTGCACACGCTGAATGACCCGAAGGAGCTGAACGAGCCGGAGGAGCTCTTCGCCGACCTTTCGGGCGGCAAGCCGGACGCCGCCATGGTGCGGCTGGCGATGCAGCTGGTGGAACGGCAGACGGCGCGCTTCCAGCCGGCCGACATGGAGGACCGCTACGAGGCGCGGTTGCGCGAGGTGATCGAGGCCAAGCTGCGCGGCGAGGAGCAGCCGGAGCCGGAGGAGGAGCCGGACCGCGGCAATGTCATCGACCTGATGACGGCGCTGAAGCGGAGCCTCGGCGAGGCGCCGAAGGAGAAGGCGCCGGCGCGGCGGAAATCCGCGGGCTCCCGCACCGGCACGCGCCCGGCCGCGGCGCGGAAGGCGCCGGCGCGGCGGCGCAAGGCTTAGAGCAGCCTCCGAGCTGCTCTGGATATGGTTCTAGGCGGCGCGGCCGGGCGGGCGCCGGCGTCGCTGACGTCACGAGGTCTATGTCGGCGGCGCGACCTTGCTGCCGGCACTGCCCGCCCCACCTGCCCGCCGTGCCTGGCGCGGCCACCGTCGCGGCGCAGTCGCTGCGGGCCATTGCATCATCCGCCGAAGGCGATGCATCGCGACCGGTGACGGCCGTCCGCGCTGCCGGCGTCGCAACCGTCCCGGCGCTGTCGCGCGCGGCTTTGACCGCGACGCGCATCGGTGCCATGGGTCCTGCGCCGGCCGCGGTGTGGCCATTGCCGGGGACCGGAGTGACAGCTTCGCGAGACACTGCCGGCCCGGCGCGTTGCTGGCGAAGACCCATACCCAGCCGCCGCCTGGCGGAACATGATCGGCGCCGCTGCGTCGAAGCGGAGACTCCATGGCGCTGATCAAGACATCCGAGCTGCCCAGCCGGGGCTCCGGCCGCGCCGCCCCAGCGAATGGTGCTACCCCGCCGGCCGCGCCGCCGCCGACCGATGAACGCCGCGCCGCCAGCCGGTCCCGCGCCCGGCGGCAGAAGGCGATCGAGCGCATCTCCATTGCCTCCGAGGAGCTGGCGGCTGGCGTCGCTGAGGCCTCCGCCGCCGCCGAGCAGCTGCTGCACGGCCTGCAGCAGATGGCCTCCGCCGCCGAGGAAGCCGCCGGCGCCGCGCAGGAATCCCAGAGCGCCATTGCCGGCCTCGGCGCCAGCTTCGCCGAGGCGCACCAACAGGCCAGCCGGTCCAGCCGGCTGGCCATGGCGCTGCAGGCCACGTTGCGGGAGACGACGCTGCAGATCGAGGCCTCGGTCGCCTTCGTGAAGGACCGCGCCGCGCGGCAGCTCCGCTCCGTCGAGGTGGTCGGCGCGCTGGAACGCCAGGCCGCCGATATCGGCGAGCTGACGCGCGCGGTCAGCGACATCTCGGACCAGACCAACCTGCTGGCGCTGAACGCGGCGATCGAGGCGGCGCGCGCCGGGGAGCAGGGGCGCGGCTTCGCCGTGGTGGCCGAGGAGGTGCGCGCCTTCGCGGATTCCTCCGAGGCCAGCACGCGGGAGGTGCAGGAGCTGGCCGCCACGATCGGCGCCGAGGTCCGCAGCCTGGCCGGGCGCATCCGCGCCGCCGCCGAGCTGGCGGCGGGCGAGGCGCAGAGCGCCCTGGCCATGGTCGGCGTGCTGCAGGACATCCGCAGCGGCATGGAGGCGATCGGCGCCGGAGCGCAGACCGTCCTCGCCGCCGCGGCGGAGGCGGAGGCGGCGGTGCGGGAGGCGCAGGGCGGCGCGGCGCAGATCGCCGCCGCCGCGGAGGAGCAGTCCGCCGCCACCGCGGAGGCGCAGGCCGCCGTCCGCCAGCAGGGCGCGGCGCTGGAGCAGAGCCGGCGGACCGCCGAGACGCTGGCCGCCCTGATCGAGCAGGTGCATGGGAACGCCGGCAGCGCCGCGGCGGCAGAGCAGGTCGCCGCCGCCGCGGAGCAATTGTCCGCCGCGGTGCAGGAGCTCTCCAGCGCGGCGGGGCAGATCCAGGTCTCGCTGGGCCAGATCTCCGGCGGCGCGCAGACCCAGGCCGCCGCCACCCACCAAGCCTCCTCCGCCATGCAGCAGATCGAGCGCGCGGCGACGGGCGCCAGGGCCCGCGCCGCCGAGGCGATGGAGCAGCTCCTGGCGCTGGCGGAGCGGTACGAGGAAGGCCGCACCGCCTTCGCCCGCCTCAGCCAGGCGCTGGAAGCCTCGCAGCAGGAGGCGGAGACGGTCAGCGGCCTCGTCGCCGCGCTGGAGACGCAGCGGCGGCGGATCGCCAAGGTCGTCGATGCCGTCGCCCTGGTGGCGGTGCAGACCAACATGCTGGCGGTCAGCGGCTCCATCGAGGCGGCGCGCGCCGGCGAGGCGGGACGGGGCTTCGCCGTGGTCTCGGTGAGCATCCGCGAGCTGGCGCGCGACGCCGCCGGCCAGGCCGGGCGCATGCAGGACGCGGTGCAGGACATCCGCGACCAGATGCAGCTCGTGCAGCGGGACCTCGAGGGCTTCAGCATCGCCGCCCTGGGGGAGATCGGCCGCAGCCAGGTGCTGACGGACCGGCTCGGCCAGGTCGCCAACGACCTTGCCGCGCTGCGCGAGGCCTCGGGCGAGATCCGGACGGGGACGGATTCCGTGCTGCTGGCGGCGCGGGAGGTGACGGCGGGCACGCAGCAGATCGCCGCGGCGGCCGAGCAGGCGAGCAGCGCCGCCACCGAGGCCTCCGCCGCCGCCCGCCAGCAGGCGCGGGGCGCGGAGCTGTTGGCTGCGGCGATCGAGGAGATCGCGTCCCTCGCCGAGGAGCTGCGGGTGAGCGAGGGGTGAGCCGGTGGCTGAGGTGAGTGCAGCCGGCGGCGGTGCGGCCCTGACGGTGCTGCTGGGCGGCGAGGCGCTGTCCCTGCCCGCCGGCGCGGTGCGGGAGGTGCTGCGCCCCCGGCCGCTGACGCGGCTGCCGCACGCCCCGCCCAGCCTGCTCGGCCTGGCCAACCATCGCGGCATGGTGCTGCCGGTGGTGTCCCTGGCGCGGCTGCTGCGTCGCCAGGAACAGGCCGCCACCCCGGCCACCCGGCTGCTGGTGCTGGAAGGCGAGGCGCCGGTCGGGCTGCTGGTCGATGCGGTGCTGGCCTTCGGCGCCGGCGGCACGCCGCTGACCGGGCTGGGCGAGAGGCTGGCCGGCGAATTCGCCGGCCTGGCCGGCCGGGGCCTGCGGCGCGCCGGTCGCCTCGCGGCGGGCCGAGAGGCGGCGGCGGCACCGGCCGTGGCGGAGCTTGCCCTCGTCACCTGCCAGGTCGGCGGCCAGGATTTCGCCTTCGCCGCCGCGGATGTCGTGGCGGTGGCGCGGCTGCCGGAGGCGGCGACGCCGGTGCCGCACGCCGATCCGGTCATGCTCGGCGTCGCCGCCTTCCGCGGCGGGCTGCTGCCCCTGGTCTCGGCGCATGCCCTGCTCGGCCTGCCGGGCAGCGCGCCGGCCTCAGGCCGCGGCCGCATCCTGGTGCTGCCGCTCGGCCAGGCGCTGGTCGGGCTGGTGGTGGACCGGACCGGGGCGATGCTGCGCCTGCCCCGGGCGGCGCTGGACCCGGTGCCCTCGGTGCTCAGCCGCGGCACCGGGGAGGCGCGGATCGAGGGCATCTGCCGGGTGGAGGGCGGGCGGCGCCTGGTCTCGCTGCTCTCGCCCGCCCGGCTATTCGATGTGGCGACCGCGTCCAGGCTGCTCGCCGGCGCTGCGGAGGCAAGCCAGGAGGGTGCGATGGCAGCGGACGGGGAAGGCTATGCCGCGCAGGAGCGCTTCGTGGTCTTCCGCCTGGGCGAGGAGGAATACGGCCTGCCGATCGCCGCGGTGGAGGAGGTGGCCCGCCATCCCGGCCAGCTCACCCGCGTGCCGCATGCGCCGGCCTATCTGGAGGGGGTGATGAACCTCCGCGGCAGCGTCATCCCGGTCATCGACCAGCGCCGGCGCTTCGCCGCCGGGACGGCGGCGGCGGCCGGCCGCGTCATCGTGGTGACGGTGGAGGGTCTGCGCGCCGGCTTCGCCGTGGACGCGGTGACCGAGGTGCTGACCGTGCCGGTGACGGCGCTGGTGCCGGCGCCGCCCCTGGCCGCGGGGGAGGGCCAAAGGGAAGACCCCAGGGAGGACCCGGGGGAGGGCCAGATCTTCGACCGGGTCGCGATCCCTGGCCAGGAAGGCCGCATGGTCCTGCTGATCGAGCCGAAGCGGCTGCTCGATGCCGCCGAGCGCGACCTGGTGGCCGGGCTCGCCGCCCGCGCCACCGCCATCCCCCCGGCCGCATGATCCGCCTTCTCATCGTCGATGATTCCGCGCTGATGCGCCGCCTGCTGGCGGAGCTGTTCCAGGCCGAGCCGGATTTCGAGGTGGCGGTGGCGCGGGACGGCGCCGAGGCGCTGCGGCTGCTGCCGGAATTCCGCCCGGACGTCGTCACGCTGGACGTGCAGATGCCGGGCATGGACGGCCTCGCCTGCCTCGACCGCATCATGCTGGACCGGCCCTGCCCGGTGGTCATGGTCTCCGCCCTGACCCAGGCGGGGGCGGAAGTGACCCTGGCGGCGCTGGAGCGCGGCGCGGTGGATTTCGTCCCCAAGCCGGGCGGGGCCGTCTCCCTGGCCATGGAGGAGCTGGCGCCGCAGCTCCTGCGCAAGGTGCGGGCGGCGGCCGGGGCGCGGCTGCGCCGGAGCTGGCGGCTGGCCGAGCGGGTCCGGCGGCGCATCCGGCCGCAGGACGCGCCGCCACCCGCCCCGCTGCCGGCCCCGGCCCCGATCTCAGCCCCGCCGGCGGCCGCGGCGCCCCGCGCGGCGGAGCGGCTGGTGCTGGTTGGCTGCTCCACCGGGGGCCCGCCGGCGCTCGACGCCCTGCTGGCGCCGCTGCCGGCGGATTTTCCCTGGCCCATCCTCATCGCCCAGCACATGCCCGCCGCCTTCACCGGGCCGCTGGCGCAGCGGCTGGACCGGCTCTGCGCCCTGACGGTGAGCGAGGTGGCGCGGCCGGTGCCGCTGCAGCCCGGCCATGCCTATGTCGGGCGCGGCGACGCCGACCTCATCCTCGGCCGGCAGGCGGGCGGGCTGGTGGCGATGGCGGCCCCGGCCGATCCTGGCCACCCCTGGCACCCCAGCGTGGACCGGCTGGTGCGCAGCGCGCTCCGCCACCGCCCGGCGGCGCGGCTTGTCGGGGTGATGCTGACCGGCATGGGCGATGACGGCGCCGCGGCCATGGCGCAACTCCAGGCGGAAGGCGGCATCACCATCGCCGAGGCGGAGGAGACGGCGGTGGTCTGGGGCATGCCGGGGCGGCTCGCGCAGCTCGGCGGCGCCACCGTCGTCGCGCCGCTGCCGACCATCGCCGACCAGCTCCTGCGCTGGGCGGCATGAGCGGCATGGCCCCGCCGCCGCTCGGGGAGGCGGATCTCGTCCGGTTCTGTGACTTCATCTATCACCGCACCGGCATCGCCTACGGCGCCGCCAAGCACTATTTCCTGCAGCGCCGCGTGGCCCAGGGGCTGGAGCGGTCGGGCGCCGCCAGCGCCGCCGACTACCTCGCCCGGCTGCGGGCGGAGCCGGCCGAGGCGGAGCGCTTCATCAACTCCGTCACGGTCAACGAGACCTATTTCTACCGCGAGGAGCACCAGCTCCGCTGCCTCGGGCGCAGCCTGCTGGGCGAGATCGTCGCCCGCCGCGGCCCGGGCGACCTGGTCCGGCTGTGGTCGATGCCCTGCGCCAGCGGCGAGGAGGGCTATTCCATCGCCATCTGGCTGCTGGAGAATTGGCCGCTGGTGGATGCCTACAACATCGAGATCATCGGCTCCGACCTCGACACCTGCGTCCTGGCCGAGGCGCTGGCGGCGGAGTACGGGGAGCGTGCCCTGCACCGCCTGCCGCCGGAGGTGCTGGAGCGCTACTTCGAGCCGCCGCAGCAGGGCCGTCGCCGGCTGATCCTGGACCTGCGGGAATCCGTCCGCTTCACCGCCGCCAACCTGGTGGACGCGGCGAGCATGGCGGCGCAGGGCCGCTTCGACGTGGTGTTCTGCCGCAACGCCCTGATCTATTTCGACGACGCCTCCCGCGCCGCGGCGGCGGCGAATCTCTACCGCGCACTGCTGCCGGGCGGCTTCCTCTGCCTCGGCCACAGCGAATCCATGGCCCGCATCTCCGACCGCTTCCTGCAGCGCCGCTTCGAGGATGCGATCGTCTATCAGCGCCCTCTCGCGGGATGAGCGAGCTCCTCGAGCAATTCCTCGCCGAGGGGCGGGAGCTGGTGCAGCAGGCGGCCGAGGACCTGCTGGCGCTGGAGCAGGACCAGGCGAATGCCGCGCGGCTGGAGGATGCGTTCCGCGCGGTGCACACGCTGAAGGGTGCGGTCGCGCTGTTCGACCTGGCGCCGATGGGCCGGGTGCTGCATGCGGCGGAGGATCTGCTGGAGGCGCTGCGGGCGGGGCGGGTGCCGGCCGGCCGGGCGGCGATCGACCGGCTGCTGGACTGCGTCGCGGCCAGCGAGGCCTGGCTGGAGGAATTCGCCCGCGACGGCGCGCTGGCGCCGGCGGCGGCGAACCAGGCGGCCGGGCTGGTGGCGCGGCTGCGCGCCGGCCTGCCGCAGC
>NZ_JAMZIK010000165.1 GCF_024178315.1 Siccirubricoccus soli
GGCCGCCGGCGGCGTCCCCGCCGTGCAGCCGGTGGCGGCGCAGCAGGCCGCGGCGCTGGCCGCCGCGGCGGACAGCCTGCCGGCGCTGCGCGAGGCGATGGCCCGGTTCGAGGGCAGCCCGCTCAGGGAGACCGCGACCAATCTGGTCTTCGCCGATGGCGTGGCGGAGAGCGGGCTGATGTTCATCGGCGAGGCGCCGGGGGCGGATGAGGACCGGCTGGGCCGGCCCTTCGTCGGCGCCTCCGGCCGGCTGCTGGACCGGATGCTGGCCAGCATCGGGCTGAGCCGGGAGCGGAATTTCTACATCACCAACATCCTGCCCTTCCGCCCGCCCGGCAACCGCACCCCAACGGATGCCGAGATCCTGCTCTTCCTGCCCTTCGTGCTGCGGCACATCGCCCTGGCGCGGCCGCGCCACCTGGTGCTGCTGGGCGGCGTCGCGGCCAAGGGACTGCTGCGCTCCCGCGAGGGGATCACCCGGCTGCGCGGCCGCTGGCACGAGGTGGCGCTGCCGGAGGGCGAGACCAGGCCCGCCCTGGCCACCCTGCACCCGGCCTATCTGCTGCGGACCCCCGGCGCGAAGCGCGATGCCTGGTCCGACCTGTTGCGGTTGCGGCAACGCCTGGCCGGGGAAGGCTGACGGCCGGGCCGGCGGGCAGCCCCGCCCGCATGGCATCACCAGATAAACATGAATAAGTAATGATTTGGCAGAGGCAGGCACTTCCCCGCCTCTCTCCACCGCTACACCCGTGGCATGCCGCCCGGTGCGGTGGGAAACCGGTCGCGGTGGGGACTCTGCTGTCGCCGCGCAGCAGGAAAGCTGGCGAATAGGCCCAGTCCGCACAGTTTGTTTACCCGCGCCCTGGCCTATGGAGATGGTGATTTGCGCAGCGCCGCGGCAGTTCTGCCGCCGCAGCCCTGGCCACGCAATTTTCGGTTGCCAGATGATGACGCGGCCGGTAACGGAGGCGGGCCATGCGAGCGACCTGCCCCATGGCCCGCAGCACTCCTCGCCCCCTGCTTGCCAGGGTCCTGGGGGGCGCGGCGCTGGTGGCGGTGGGCCTTTCCCCTGCCCTGGCGCAAAGGGCTTCCCCTCCCGGCCCCAGCGGCCAGATCGCGTTCAGCCTGCCGCGCCCCGCGCCGGCCAGAGGGGCGGTGAGCAGCCTGCCGCAGGTGCTCTCCCCGCTCGAGGCGGGGCGGCTGCGCCGCATCTTCGCCTTCCAGGCCCGCGGCGACCTCGCCGCCGCCCAGCGGGAGACGGAGCGGCTGGAGGACCGGCGCCTGATCGGCCATGTGCTGGCCGATCGCTGGCTGCGCCCGGGCATGGCCCCCTCGGCCGCCGAGCTGCAGGCCTGGCTCGCTGCCCATGCGGATCTGCCAGATGCCCCGGCCATGCATGCGCTGCTGGCCAGGCTATTGCCGCGCGGCGCCGCCCTGCCTGCCCCGCCGCCGGATGCCGATGCCCTCTCCCCGGACGCGGAGACGCCCGAGGAGCGCGAGCCCCAGGCCGCCACCCTGCAGCGCAACCCGGCGCTGGACCGCGCCGTGCGCGACAAGGCGCGGGAGGGCAACACGGAGTCCGCCCTGGCCCTGATCGCCCGCACCCGCGGCATGACGCCGGCCTATGCCGCCCAGCTCCGCGCCGAGCTGGCCAGCGGCCTGTTCCGCGCCGGCCGCGATGCCGAGGCGCTGCGCCTGGCGGCTGAGACGCTGCGCCAGGCGCCGGAGAATGGCACCGCCGCCTTCGCCGCCGGCCTCGCCGCCTGGGGCCTCGGCCACTGGGACATGGCGCTGCCCTATTTCGAGCGCGCGGCACGCAGCGAGCCGGCGGCGCCTGCCCTCCGCTCCGCCGCCGCCTTCTGGACCGCCCGCGCCGCCGTCCGGGCCCGCCAGCCGCAGCTCTACGTCCCCTGGATGACCCAGGCGGCGCAGGAGCCGCGGACCTTCTACGGGCTGGTGGCACGCCGCTCCCTCGGCCTCGCCACCACCTTCGCCTGGGAGGGCGAGCTGGCCGGCGAGGCGGAGGCCACCCTGGTGGCGGAGACCGCCGGCGGCTGGCGCGCCCTGGCCCTGCTGCAGATCGGCCAGACCGCGCGGGCGGAGGCGGAGCTGCGCCTGCTCTGGGGCCGCGCCCGCGGCAATCCGGGCCTGGCGCGCTCCATGCTGGCGGTCGCCAGCCAGGCCGGCCTCACCCGCCTCACCTCCCAGCTCGCCACCGCCAGCCAGGGGCAGGACGGACGGCCGCGCGACTTCGCCCGCTTCCCCCTGCCGAAGCTGCAGCCGGAAGGCGGGTTCCGCATCGACCCGGCGCTGCTCTACGCCCTGGCCCTGCAGGAGAGCCGCTTCGACCCCGATGCCATCTCCCCCGCCGGGGCGCGCGGCATCATGCAGATGATGCCGGCCACGGCGAGCTTCGTCGCCGGCGATCCCTCCCTGCAGGGGCCAAGCATCCAGCGGCTGCACGACCCGGCCTTCTCGCTCGATCTCGGCCAGCGCTACGTCCATCATCTGGTGCGGATGGAAGGGGTGGCGGGCAACCTCATCCGCATGCTGGCGGCCTATAATGCGGGCCCGGGCAATCTGGCCAAATGGCTCCCGGCCAGCGGCCACCGGGACGATCCCTTCCTCTTCATCGAGAGCCTGCCGGTGGAGGAGACCCGCGGCTTCGTGCAGCGAGTGCTGGCCTATAGCTGGATCTACGCCTCCCGCCTCGGCCTGCCGGCGCCGAGCCTGGATCAGCTCGCCGCCGGCAGCTTTCCGCGGTTCAGCCCGCCGGAGGAGGTGGTGGCGATGCTGCGGCGGGCGCGGGCGGCGCGGTAGCGCCCTGCCCGGCCCATGCGCCGGAGCTGCGGGGAACCGCACGGACAGGCTGCCCACCGGACCCGAGTCATGGTGGCCGGGGAAGGATGCCCACGGGCCGTTGGGACCGGGACGGCCGGCGGCGTCAGGCCAAGTGCCATCCTCGGACGATTCGGAGGGACATGGCCGGCCAGCAGGCCGGGGCGGTGTCCCGCCGGCACGACCCCGCTCCAGACAGCGCGCGCAGAGGCTTTGGTCGAAAAGCATCGCGCCGGGTCATAACCCACGGCGGCGTTGTGGTATGTGATATACGATACATTGCTCAGCCGGGGCCATGCTGCAGGCTCCGCCTGCAATTTCCGTGGAGGAAGCGTGCGATGACGCGTGCAGGCGCCTGGCGCCCCCTTCTCCTGCTCCCCCTCCTGGCCGGCCTTGCCGCGCCCGGCCCGGCCGCCGCCCAGCCGCCGGAGAATACCGGCACGGTGCAGCAGCCTCTGGTCGCCCCCGGCGCCGAGGTGGACGCCGCCACCCGCGAGGCCCAGGGGCTGCTGACCCTGACCACGCCGGAAGGCACCTGCAGCGCCTCCATGCTGAACGACTACTGGGCCATCACCGCGGCGCATTGCGTCTATTCGCGGGCCGTCAATTGCCCCCTCTTCGCCGCCAACCAGATCCAGCTCACCGCCAACTGGCCGCGCAACCACCCGGCGACCGGCTGGAACAACGGCGTCAAGACCGTTCAGGCCCGGCAGGTCATCGCCTATGGCACGCCAAGCTCCTGCGTCCAGCCGAACCCGAACCTGGTCAGCACGCCGAGCGACATCGCCATCCTGCAGGTCGGGCTGCATGATTTCGGCCGGGCGGACGTGCCGCCGCGCAAGCTGGAGGAGGCGCGGCCGCAATCCAACGCCGCCGCCACCGCCTTCGGCCGCGGCATCAACACCCTGGCCTTCATGCAGGGCGCCACGCCCATGCCGACCACCAGCGACGGCCAGTACCGCTCGGTGGAATTCGCCATCACCGGGGTGACGGCGACCGAGTATTCCTTCTTCGGCGGCGCCGGCGCCACCATCGCCGGCGGCGACAGCGGCGGCCCCACCCTGATCGAGGATTGGGACAACCCCCTCTCCCCGCAGCGACGGCTGGAATGGCGGCTGATCGGCGTGCATTCCCGGTGCAATTTCGACTGCCTGCCGGGCCAGAGCTGCACCGGGGCCAGTGTCTGGCGCTGGGTGCAGCGGGTGAACCAGTGCTGGGATGCCAGCATCCAGCCGGTGCGGGCGCAGATCCTGGCCGCCATCACGGCCGTGCCGCCGGAAGGCAATGTCACCGGCGAATTCCCCGCGGTGCCGCCGGAAGTGCTGGCGCGCCGGCGCGCCCTCTATGCGGTGAACCTCGATTCGCCGCTGGTCGCCCCGGCGGGCGCGGCCATCGACGTGCAGCTTACCTTCGCCGACTGCCATAATTTCCTGCTGCGCGTGAGCCAGGGCTGCCCGGTGGAGCCACGCTACGAGCTGTGGTCCTACGACCCCGCCAGCCACCGCATCCTGCATGCCGAGAGCGGCAAATGCCTGAACATCTCCGGCGCCCAGACCGCGCCGGGGGCCTGGATCATCCTCTACCCCTGCCTCGGCGCGCCGAACGAGAAATGGACGATGACCGGCACCTCCACGGTCACCTTCCGCAGCGACCATTCCGGCCTCTGCCTGCACGCAGCGCCGGGCCGGCCGCCACGGCGGACCGGCGTCGGCTTCACCCTGCCGACCCCGGCGACCCTGACCCAGATGCCCTGCGACAACAGCCCCGCGCAGCAATTCAGCGATGTGGATGCCGACTGGGCGCGGCGGAACGGGCCGCGATAGGCCGCCCGGCGCAGGCCGGGGCTTCGCGGCGGGCCCTCGCCTCCCCATTATCGAAGGAACCCGCCACGGAGCCCCGCCATGCCCATCGACGAAAGCCGCCTCTTCGTCCCGGTCAACATCGCCGTCCTGACCGTCTCGGACACCCGCGACCTCGCCTCCGACCGCTCCGGCCAGACCCTGCAGGAGCGGATCGAGGCCGCCGGCCATCGCTGCGTCGCGCGGGAGATCGTGAAGGATGAGGCGGACGCGATCGAGGCGGTGCTGCGGCGCTGGATCGCCGACCCGGCCATCGATTGCGGCATCACCACCGGCGGCACCGGCATCACCGGCCGGGATGTGACGCCGGAGGCCTTCGAGCGTGTGCTGGAGAAGAAGATCGAGGGCTTCGGCGAGCTCTTCCGCATGCTGAGCTACCGGAAGATCGGCACCTCCACCATGCAGTCCCGGGCGCTGGGCGGCGTCGCGGGCGGAACCTACCTCTTCGCCCTGCCTGGCTCCACCGGCGCCTGCAAGGATGCCTGGGACGACATCCTCGTCCACCAGCTCGATGCCCGTTTCCGCCCCTGCAACCTGGTGGAGCTGATGCCGCGGCTGCAGGAGCATCTGCGGGCGGCCTGAGCGCAGCACGGCCATCCTCGCCACCGGCGCTGCCGGCTGCGTCGGGCTGAGCCTGCTGGATGCGCTGCTGGCGTGGGCGGGGAAGGTGGTTGGCTTCGACGCCCTGCCCCTGCCGCCCCGCACTGCGCGGGAATTCGCCGGGCGGCCGGGCCGCTGGACCATGGTGCAGGGGGATCTCGGCACGGACGCGGCGCCGGACACCGCCTTCGCCCTCGCGACCGCCTGGGCGGTGATCCACGCCGCCATCATCACCGCCGGCACGGCGCGCGAGCGCGAGGCGCCGGAGCGGATTGCGGAGGCGAAGGTCGGCGGCGCCATCTCCGCCTTGCGGGCCGCGCGGCGCTCCCCCTACCTCTCCTCCGGCATGGTCCATGGCGAGCCGCCCGCGGATGGCGGGCAGGAACCTTGCCCCCTGGGCCGAGTGACCGACGGCGACACAGCCTGGCGCATGCCCGGGCGGTTCAGGCCGCTGGAGACCACCGGCCCAGCGGAGATGGGACAGCTTCGATGATGGCCCCTGCGGCCCGATTGCACGGCCGAGGCTACGCCATCGTCGCCGCTTCGGCTCTCACTCCCACTCGATAGTGCCCGGCGGCTTGCTGGTGATGTCGTAGGTCACCCGGTTGATGCCCCGCACCTCGTTGACGATGCGGTTGGCGACGCGCGCCAGGAAGCCCATGTCGAAGGGATAGACATCCGCCGTCATCCCGTCCGTGCTGGTGACGGCGCGAAGGGCGCAGGCCTGGTCATAGGTGCGGCCATCGCCCATCACGCCAACGGTGCGCACCGGCAGCAGCACGGCGAAGGCCTGCCAGATGGCGTCATAGAGGCCGGCGGCGCGGATCTCCTCCAGGTAGATGCTGTCCACCTTGCGCAGCAGGTCGGCCTTCTCCCGCGTCACCTCGCCCGGGATGCGGATGGCAAGACCTGGTCCCGGGAAGGGATGCCGGCCGACGATCTCCTCCGGGATGCCGAGCTCCCGGCCCAGCGCCCGCACCTCGTCCTTGAACAGCTCGCGCAGCGGCTCCACCAGCTGCATGCGCATATGGGCCGGCAGGCCGCCGACATTGTGGTGGCTCTTGATGGTCACGCTCGGCCCGCCGGTGGCGGAGACGCTCTCGATCACATCCGGGTAGAGCGTGCCCTGCGCCAGGAAGTCCGCGCCGCCGAGCTTCGCCTGCTCCTCCTCGAACACCTCGATGAAGAGCCGGCCGATGATCTTCCGCTTCTGCTCCGGATCGGTCACGCCGGAGAGCTGGCCGAGGAAAAGCTCCGAGGCGTCGCGGTGGACGAGCTGGATGTTGAACCGGTCCCGGAAGGTGCGGACCACCTGCTCGCTCTCGCCGGCCCGCATCAGTCCATGATCGACATAGATGCAGGTGAGCTGGTCGCCGATCGCCTCATGGATCAGCACCGCCGCGACGGAGGAATCGACGCCGCCCGAAAGGCCGCAGATCACCCTCCCCTTCCCCACCTTGGCGCGGATGCGGGCGATCTCCTCCTGGCGGAAGGCGCCCATGGTCCAATCGCCGGAACAGCCGCAGACCAGCTTGGTGAAATTCTGCAACAGCGCCCCGCCATGCGGCGTGTGCACCACCTCCGGATGGAACATGGTGCCGTAATAATGCCGCTTGTCGTCGGCGATCAGGGCGAAAGGCGCGCCCTCGCTGCTCGCCACCACGCGGAAGCCGGGCGGCAGCTCGGTGATGCGGTCGCCATGGCTCATCCAGACCTGTTCGCGCGCGCCCTTGGCCCAGAGCCCCTGGGTGATGGCGCATTCGCCGGTCACGTCGATGAAGGCGCGGCCGAACTCCGCCGGGTGCCCCCCTTCCACCCTGCCGCCGAGCTGAGTTGCCAGGGTCTGCTGGCCGTAGCAGATGCCGAGGATGGGCAGGCCCGAGGCGAACACCTCCTGCGGCGCCCGTGGGCTCTCCCCCTCCGTCACGCTCGCCGGCCCGCCGGAGAGGATGATGCCCTTCGGGGCGAATTCGCGGATCCGCTCGCTGCTGGCGGTGTAGGGCCAGATCTCGCAATAGACCCCGGCCTCCCGCAGGCGCCGCGCGATGAGCTGCGTCACCTGGCTGCCGAAGTCGAGGATCAGGATGCGGTCATGCCGCTGGGCGGTAGGGTCGGCCATGGAGCAGCTTGCACCATAGGGCCGGGCGGAAGGCAAGCACTGCCTGCCATGCGGCCGGCGCCGCCCTTCCCTATTCCACGGTGATGTTGGAGGCGGCCACGACCTCCTTCCACTTGGCCTGCTCCGCCGCGGTGAAGGCGGCAAGGTCGGCGGCATCGCCCGGAACGGTCTCGAAGCCGAGATCGGCCAGCCGGGCCACCAGCGCCGGGTCGCCCAACACCCGCCGGAGCGCGGCGCCGAGCCCGTTCACCGCCTCCGCCGGGCTGCCGGTGGGGGCGTAGGCCGCCATCCAGGCGGCGAAATCATAGCCGGCAAGCCCCGCCTCCTGCAGCGTCGGCAGGCTTGGCAGCAGGGCGCTGCGGGCGGCGCCGGTCACCGCCAGCGCCCGCACTTCCCCGTTGCGGGAGAGCGGCATGCCGATGGTCAGATCGACAATGGCGAAGCCGATCCGCCCGGCCACCAGATCCGTCATGGCGGCGGCGGAGGAACGGTAGGGTACGTCCAGCACCTCCGTCCCGATCTGCCGCAGCAGCGTCTTGCCGGCGGCCAGGTAGATGGCGGACCAATGGCCGAAGGAAAGCTTCTGCGGCTCCGCCCGCGCCAGCGCCAAGAAGGCGGGCAGGTCGGTGGCCGGCACCGCCGGGTGCACCGCCAGCATCAGCGGGAATTGGCCAATCCGGGCCACCGGCACGAAATCCCGTTGCGGGTCATAGGGCAGGCTGCGGTAGAGCGCCGGGCTGATCGCCTGGGTGGTGCCGGTGGTGAGGAAGATGGTGTAGCCGTCCGGCCGGGCCCGCGCCGCCGCCTGGGCGCCGATGGTGCCATTGGCCCCGCCCCGGTTCTCGATGATGACAGGCTGGCCCAACACCCGGCCGAGCTGCTCCGCCAGGATCCGTGCCACGCCATCCGTGCCGCCCCCCGGGGCAAAGGGGACGATGGCGGTGACCGGCCGCTCCGGCCAGGCCGCCCGGGCGGGCAGGGCCAGCAGGATGGCCAGGCAGCATGCAACAGCGAAGCGCATCGGCTCGCTTCCTCCCAAGATGGATTATTGGATAGGAAGCTACCTCATTCCCGGGCCGCGTCGAGCCCCCGCCCGTCGCAATCCTGCCGCTACCCCTCTGGCGCCGGCGCCGTCGCGGCCAGGAGGCTCTCGATCGGATCCCAGAGGAAGGCCATCTGCTCCAGCCGCTGCCCGGCGAAGCCGATCACCTCCCGCGCCACCGGCTTGCCGCCGAGATGCTGGTAGAACCAGCGGGTCGGGTTGTCCCGCAGCACCCAGAGCATGACGGAGCGGCAGCCGACGGCGGCCAGATGCGCCGCCATGGCCCGCATCAGCCGGCGGCCGGTGCCCTGGTCCCGATAATCGTCCAGCAGGTAGAGCGTCTCCACCTCCCCCTGCCCCAGCCCCGGCCGCCGCGCCCGGCCGCCGGAGACGAAGCCGACCACGGCGGAGCCGCCCTCCGGCGTGCCCGCCGGCGCATCGGCGCCGCTGGCCACGGCGACGAAGACGGCATGGCCGTTGCGGCGCTCGGCGATCGCCTGCTCATAGCCTGCGGCGTGGCGCACGGCCGACATGCCGGCCAGGTAGTCCTCCGGCAGAACGCCCGGATAGGTGCTGCGCCAGGTCGCGACATGGACGGCGCCGATGGCGGCGGCGTCGGCAGGGCGGGCACGGCGGATGCAGATCATGCTGCGCGCTCTCTCCCAGGTCCCGCGATCAGGACCTTCGTTGCAGGACAGCGGCGAAGAAGCCGTCCATGCCATGCCGCGCCGGGGAGGTGAGCAGGAGGTCCCCGTCGCCAGGCGGCGGCCCCAGCTCCGGATACCGCGCGCGCGCCTCGCCCCAGGCAGCCTCCAGGGGCAGCAGGGCAAAATCGGGGCGGCGTTGCAGGAAGGCGTCCACCTGCGCCTCATCCTCCTCCGGCAGCAGTGAGCAGGTAGCGTAGACCAACCTTCCGCCCGGGCGCACCAGCTCTGCGGCGGTTGAGAGAATTTCACCTTGTTTGACACGAAGTTCGGCAATGTCGGCCGAACCGGTACGCAGGCGCGCATCCGGATTGCGGCGCCAGGTGCCCGTGCCGCTGCAGGGCGCATCCACCAGCACCCGGTCGAATTGCCCCGCACGGCGCTTGGCCCAGCGGTCGCCTTGCTGCAGCAGGTGGCGCTCCGCATTGTCCACTCCGGCGCGACGCAGCCGCCGCGCGGCGCCTTCCAGCCTTGGGGCGGAGACGTCGCAGGCAGTGATGCGGCCGCGATTGCCCATGGTGGCGGCCAGGGCGAGGGTCTTGCCCGCGGCGCCCGCGCAGTAATCCACTACCCGCATGCCGGGCCGCGCATCGGTGAGCAGGGCGATGAGCTGGCTGCCTTCGTCCTGCACCTCCACCAGCCCCTCCTGGAAGGCGCGGCTCTGGGTCACCGGGCGGCGGGCAGGCAGGCGCAGGCCCCAGGGAGAGAATTCGGTCGGGGCGGTCTCAATCCCTTCCGCCGCCAGCACCGCCACCGCCTCCGCCCGGGTCGTCTTCAGCAGGTTGGCGCGGAGGTCGAGCGGCGCCTCTCCCTCCATCGCCGCGGCTTCCTCCGCCAGGCGCGGGCCGAAACGGGCGGTGAAACCGGGCAAGGCCCAGTCCGGCAGGTCGAGGCGGACGCCCTCCGGCATCTCCGGATGCAGCAGGCCGCCGGGCGAAGCGGCGGCCAGGGTGCGGAGCAGCTTCTCCTCCGGCGCATTCAGCGGCGGCGCGGCGTATTGCCCGCCGGGGAAGGCGGCCAGCACGGCGGGCAGCTCCAGCCCCTCCACCAGCAGCAGATGCGCGGCCACCAGGAAGCGCGGCGTGGGCCGGGCGCCGATCCGGGCCAGCCACCAATCCAGCCGCAGGCGCTGGCGCACCACGCCCCAGGCGCGCTCGCTGATCGCCCGGCGGTCGCCGCCGCCGATATAGCGACGGGCCCGGAAGAAATCATTGGCGATGGCATCGGCGGGGCGGCGCGGCTCCACCTCCAGCGCGGCCAGCAGATCGATGGCGGCGGCGAGCCGGGCGGCAGGGGTCACGCCAGCATCCCGGGCAGGGCGGCAAGGTCGCGCAGGATGGTGGCGCGGCGGTCCAGCCCGTATTCCACCGGGCCGCCGGCGCGGTTCACCCAGAAGATGCGGAAACCGAAGCAGGAGGCCCCGAAGGCGTCCCAGGGGTTGGAGGAGATGAAGGCGACCTCCCCCGGCGGCAGATCGAAATGTTCTGCCGCCAGGGCGTAGATGCCGGGATCCGGCTTGTAGCGCCGCAGCGGATCCACCGAGAGCACGGCATCCAGCAGCTGCGCCAGCCCGGCGGCGGAGACGGCCGAGTCCAGCATCTCGGGCGAGCCATTGGAGAGGATGGCAGTGGGGATGCCCTTCCTCCGCAGCGTGGCGAGAACCTGCGCGGCCTCCGGGTAGGCGTCCAGCTCCCGATAGGCGACGAGGAGATCCGCTCGCAACGCGGCATCCGCCACGCCATGCACCGCCATCGCATGGTCCAGCGCGGCTTCGGTCAGGGCCCAGAAGGGCTCATAGGCGCCGGCGGCGGAACGGATCCAGCTCATCTCCAATTGCTTGCTCCGCCACAGGGCGGAGAGCGGCGCGGCCACCGGGCCGAGCCGGGCCGCATGCCGCGCGACGGCGGCATGGACATCGAGCAGCGTGCCATAGGCATCGAAGACGGCAGCGCGGGGCTGGGCCATCGGGGTCTCCCTTCGGGCCCGCAGCCTACACCCGCGACCCGCGCTTGGAACGGGGGTGGCTGGCCCTGCCGCACGGGTCGGTGCAGACTTCGCCGGCAACGTGAATCGCGCGGAGGAAATGCGATGCAGAACCCGATGGAGCTCACCGGCCGGACCATCATCGTCACCGGCGCCGGCCAGGGCATCGGCAAGGCCATCACGGAATTGGTTCTCGGCCTTGGCGGCAATGCGGTGCTGGTGGAGCGCAACCCGGAGACGCTGGCCGCCACCGCCGCGGCCATGGACCCGGAGCGCATCCTGGCGGTGCAGGGCAATGTGGCGGAGGAAGGCTTCGGGGAATCCTGCGTCGCCCAGGCGGTCTCCCGCTTCGGCGCGGTGCATGGGCTGGTGAACAATGCCGGCATCACCCGTCCGGCCATGTTCGCCAAGATGACGATGCAGCAATGGCAGGCGGTGATCGATGTGAACCTGACCGGCTGCTACCTGATGATGCAGGCGGTGGGGCGGCACATGATCGAGCGCGCCAAGGAGAACATGCCGCAGCCCATCGGCACCACCGGCGCCGTGGTCAACATCGCCTCCACCGCGGGCAAGCGCGGCTCCATCGGCCAGGTGAACTACTCCGCGGCCAAGGCGGGGCTGTTCGGCATGACAATGACTGGCGCGCGGGAATGGGCGCGCTACGGCATCCGCTGCAACTCGGTCGGCTTCGGCACGGTGGTGACGCCGATGACGGAAACGATCCGCAGCGAGAAATTCGCCGCCCAGACCATGGCCCGTATCCCGCTGGGCCGCTACGCCGAGCCGCATGAGGTGGCGCCGCTGATCTGCTTCCTGCTCTCGAACGGCGCGGTCTACATCACCGGCGAGAACATGACGGTCTCCGGCGGTAGCCATATGCAGCCCTGACGCCGTTGGGCCGGCGGCGCGGCAAGCGCCGCCGGCCCATGGCTATTCGCGGCGCGCCGCCTCCCGCCAACCGAGCCGGCCAGGCAGGCCGGCGATGTAGGACAACGCCCGCGCGTAATCGAGCACGATGCCCGGCGTCCAGGCCATGGACCCCGCGGTCGCGCGAAGCTGCGCCGCGATCCACAGCTCCGGGCTGAACAGCAGCCGCAACACGCAATAGGGCGAGCCGCTATAGGGGGCGAAGATGCCCTCCAGCCCTGCATCCAGCGCCGCCGCCACCGAGCTGGAGCAATTCCGGCTGGTCAGGTTGTAGGTGGCATCGGCGCCGTAATGCGCCCAGAAACGGTGCAGCGCAGCCGCGTCGATGCCCGGGATCGTCACCTGCCGGGTGGAGGCGCACCAGCCGGCGCTTTCCTCGGCATAGCTCGGCAGGAAGCGGCCGGGCACGTCATTGTCCTGCGTCGCCCGCAGCGTGCGGCGGAAATCCGCGCCCGACCGCTCGATCTCCACCGCCGGGTAGTGGCTGATGTAAAGCTCCCCTGCCTCCAGCGCCGCATGCCCGGTGGAGATGACGCCGCGCTCGTCCCGTGCGGCGATGTAGCGGCTGATGCTGCGGTCGATGGAGGCCAGCTCGCCGGTCGGGGTCCAGACATGGACGGTGACGGGGATGCGCCGGTGCTCCCCCGGCAGGCCGCCCTGCTCTGCCGTGGCCCGGGCTATTGCCGGCCCGGCACCGGCACGCAGCAGCCCCTCCGCCACAATGCGCGACATCGGCGCGCCGGGCGGCAGCCGCACCAAGCGCCAGGCCAGGGCGCAGATCCGCCAGGCGGAGACCATCAGCAACAGCCCGACATCCGATCCCACCTCCCCTTGCCAATAGGAGGGCCACGGCAGGAAGGACCACAGGCCGAGCAGGAATTCGATGCCGGCGATGCAGACGGTGCGGCGCCAGCGCCGAAAGCGGACCAGATGGGCGCTGGTCGCCCGCCACACCGCGTCGGCGACCAGGAAGCTGCCCACCAGGAAGCCGATGATCATCCCGCCCCCCCGCGGCATGGCGATGATGAGGCCGGCGATCAGCAGGAAGGCCAGGGCCTTGCTGTAGCGCAGCGAGCGGCCCGCCCCCTTGCTTCCATAGGCGGCGACCAGCGAGAGCCCGCCATCCAGCATCAACGGCAGGGCGAAATAGAGGGCGGGGATGCGGGCATCCTCGGTGAAGGCATTCACGAAGAAGAAGGCGCCCAGCAGCATCCAGCCGAGTCCCGCCAGCCCCAGCAGCACCGCCTTGCGGCGCGCCACCTCGGCGCCGAACAGGATGAGCATCAACTCGATCAAGGCCCGCTTCCCCCCGGCTGAGCCAATGGTCCGGCGCCGCCGGAATTGGGGCCGCCACCTGCGCGCCAGTGGGGCAGGATGGCCCGGCCAGGGTCAAGCATGCACGGCGCGGCGGCCGTGGCGCAGGCCCACCGGCCGGCGCCTGGGTCAGATCCGCTCGGCCACCTTGATCGCCACCTTGCACCCCGCCTTGATCGCGGCGCTCAGCAGCCGGTAGGCGGGCGCCAGCTCGGCCTCGTTCTGCAGGCCGATATCGCGGTGCTCCAGCTCCTCGGCGCGGAATTGGGCGATATGCGCGCGCAGCGCCGTCTCGTCCTCGCCCAGCGCGGCTTCCTGCTGCTGGTAATGCTCGTCGATCGCCTCCTCCACCGCCACGGTGCAGGCCATGGCGGCGCGGTAGCCCAGGGCGGCGGTGGCGGCGCCCAGCGCGAAGCCCGCCACATGCCAGAAGGGCAGCAGCGCGGTCGGCCGCACCCGCCGCTCCGCGATCAGGCGGGAGAAGGTGTCCAGATGCTCCTGCTCCTGCGCCTGCATGTGGCGGATCAGCGCCGCGTGCCGCGTGCCGCGCAGCACGGCGAGCTGGCCCTGGTAGATTCGCTTGGCGCCGTACTCGCCGGCATGGTCCACGCGGATGGTACGGGCCACCTGCTCGCGCGGCGTCGGGTCGCCGGGCAGACGGCGTGGTGTCGTGCTCATATGCGGGTTCCCCTGCGCAGCCAGATAAGCGCCGCGGCGGCGAGGCCAAGGGCGTAGAGGACATTCATCGCGGCCATGGAGACCGGCAGGCCCGGCACCAGATAGGTTGGCGCGTCGCAGGGCTTGGTCGGCGCCGGCGCCAGGTTGCGCAGCATGTCCTCCACGCTGGCGCCGGGCACGGCGCGCGGCGCCTGGCAACCCGCCAGGGGCGAGGGCCACCAGCCCTGCTCCACCCCGACATGAAAGGCCCCGATGGCGCCGGAGGCGAGCACCGCCAGGATCGCCAGCCCCCCCAGCACCGGGCGCGCCCGGCGAGACGCCGCGGCGCCAAACGCCAGCACCGCCGCGAGGAGGTAGGGCCAGCGCTGCCAGAGGCAGAGCTCGCAGGGCGCCAGGCCGAACAGCCCCTCGCTGGACCAGGCGAAGAGCGGCGCCGCGGCGGCCAGCAAGGCGAGACGGGTCATGCCGAACATGCACCCTATGTCGCCCCGGGCGCGTCTCGGCGCAACTGGACCGCCCGGCCCTCGCCTCATAGGCTGCCCGCCTGATCAGGGAGAGGAGAGAATCCATGCTGAAGATCTGGGGGCGCGCCAGTTCGAGCAATGTGATGAAGGTGCTCTGGCTCTGCGAGGAGCTGTCCATTCCCTATGAGCGGATAGATGCCGGCGGCGAATTCGGCCGGACGACGGAGCCTTTCTACCTGGCGATGAATCCGAACAGCCGGGTCCCTACTTTGGAAGAGGAGGATGGCTACGCTCTGTGGGAGAGCAATTCCATCCTGCGCTACCTGGTGGCCACGCGAGCCGCGGGCGACCCCATCCACCCCACCGCGCCCAAGGCGCGCGGCGAGGTGGAACGCTGGATGGACTGGCAGCTCGCCTCCCTCAACGGCCCGATGGGCGTGCTCTTCCTCGGCTTGGTCCGCACGCCGGAAGCGCAGCGGAACCAGGCCGCCATCGCCGGAGCGCTGAAGGAGGCGGCGGGACTCTGGGGCATCGTGGACCGCCAGCTCGAGGGCAGGCAGTACCTCACGGGCGGCTTCACCCTGGCCGATATCGTGCTGGGCCCCTACCTGCACCGCTGGTTCGTCCTGCCCATCGAACGGCCGGAGCTGGCCCGGCTGGAAGCTTGGTATGAGCGGCTGAAGGCCGAGCATCCCGGCTTCGTCACCCATTGCGCGGGAGAGCTGGCATGAGCGCGCCGCGAATGATCACCGTCTGGGGGCGGGCCAATTCCGTCAATGTCATGAAAGTGCTGTGGCTGCTGGACGAGCTGGCCATCCCCTTCGAGCGCATCGAGGCGGGCGGCGAATTCGGCCGCACCCGGGACCCCGACTATGCGGCGATGAACCCCAACGCCACGGTGCCCACCCTGGTGATGCCGCACGGCTATACGCTGTGGGAGAGCCACGCCATCCTGCGCTACCTCTGCCGCACCCAGCCGGGGGGCAATGCCTTCTACCCGGAGGCGCCGGAGGCCCGTGCCGATGTCGAGCGCTGGATGGACTGGACGCTGGCCTCCCTGAACGATCCGATGCGGATCATCTTCTGGGCCCTGGTCCGCACGCCGGAGGCGGAGCGCGACATGGCGGCGGTGGCGAAGGCGCGGGACGCGGCGGCGCGGCTGTGGAGCATCGTCGATGCACAGCTCGAGGGCCGGCCCTATCTCGCCGGCGAATGCAGCATCGCCGACATGGCAATGGGCGGCTTCCTGCACCGCTGGTTCAGCCTGCCGGTCGAGCGGCCGGAGCTGCCGAACCTGGCCGCCTGGTATGCGCGGCTGAAGACGCGCCTTCCCTACGCCACCCGCGTGGCCGTGCCGCTGAGCTAGGGCCTGTTGGGGACTGGGCAAGGCGGAGGGCTGGCGAGGGATTGTGTGCTGGGCAGGAGGGCGGCGCGGCCAAGGCTGGTGGCCTTGGCAAGCCGACCGACGCCCCTCGAGCGAAAACCCAGTGCGACAAAGACCCGCCCGACCGACCCGAGGTCCGTTCCTTAACAGGCCTTAGGCCCATGGCGGGCCGCTGACGCGCCCCGGCCTCCAGGCAGGCCGCGGGCTTCGGAGACCCGGCCGCGGCCGGGCGACGGCATGCGCGGCCCGGTCGTTGCGATCGCCGCGATTGTTCGGTCGCTTGACCAAGCCCCCCCCCTCGGGCCTTCAATCACCGCCAAGCTGAGAAAGAGGGAAACGGGCCATGCACAGCACCGTCATCCGTGGCGGCACCATCATCGACGGCACGGGCAAGCCGGGCTTCACCGGCGACATCGCGCTGGATGGCGACCGCATCGCCCAGGTCGGCGGCAAGGCCGGGCCGGGCAAGCGGGAGATCGACGCCAGCGGGCTGATCGTGACGCCAGGCTGGGTCGATGCGCATACGCATTATGACGGCCAGGCGACCTGGGATTCGATGCTCGCCCCGTCCTCCTGGCATGGCGTCACCACCATCCTCTTCGGCAATTGCGGCGTCGGCTTCGCCCCGGTGCGCCGCAAGGACCATGCCGAGCTGATCGGGCTGATGGAGTCCATTGAGGAGATTCCCGGCATCGCCCTGGCCGAAGGGCTGAAATGGAATTGGGAGAGCTTCCCCGATTACCTCGATGCGCTGGACGGTATGCAGCGCACCATCGATATCGGCGCGCAGATCCCGCACCATCCCCTCCGCGTCTATGTGATGGGCGAGCGCGCCATCAAGCTGGAGCGGGCGACGGCGGACGACATCGCCGAGATGCACCGGCTGACGCTGGAGGGCATGAAGGCCGGCGCCTTCGGCTTCACCACCAGCCGGACCAACAGCCACAAGACCCCGACCGGCGGCATGGTGCCCAGCCGCTATTCCGAGATCGAGGAGCTGATGGGCATTGGCCGCGCCCTGGGCAAGGTGGGCTACGGCGCCTTCGGCATGAACAGCGACTTCGACATCGAGGAGAGCGAGCTCGCCTGGATGACGCAGCTTGGCAAGGAGACGGGCCGCCCGGTCTGGTTCCTGCTGACCGACCGGCCGACCGATGACCAGCGCTGGAAGCGGCTGATGGACGGTGTCCGCGCCGCCCGCGCCGCCGGCGCCCATGTCACCGCGCAAGTGCCGGGCCGGCCGGTGGGCGTGATGCTGGGCGCCGATACCGCGCTGAACCCCTTCAGCATCCGCCCCAGCTACCAGCGCCTGCTGAAGCTGCCGATCGCCGAGCGCATGCAGCGCCTGCGCGACCCGGCGGTGCGGGCGGAGGTGCTGGCCGACACGCCCTCCGAGGAGCTGCTGAACCGGCTGAGCCAGTTCCGCCAGCACATCGTCCGCCGCTGGCACCGCATGTTCAAGCTGGGCAACCCGCCGAATTACGAGCCGGCGGAGAGCGAGAGCATCGCGGCGATCGCGCAGCGGGAAGGCCGCACGCCGGACGAGGTGGCCTATGACTACATCGCCGAGGACCCGGCCAACCTGATCTTCTTCCCAGTCACCGGCTACAATGTCGCGGATCTGGAAGTCACCCGCAGCATGCTGACGGATGACGTGACCCTGCTCGGCCTCTCCGATGGCGGCGCGCATTGCTCCTCCATCCTCGATGCCGGCATGCCGACCTGGATGCTGATCCACTGGGCGCGCGACCGTACCCGCGGCCCGCGACTGCCGCTGGAATTCGTGGTGAAGCGGCAGACCAGCGAGACGGCGAAGTTCTTCGGCCTGAACGACCGCGGCACGCTGGAAGTGGGCAAGAAGGCGGATCTGAACGTCATCGACTTCCACGGCCTGCGCGTGCAGAAGCCGGAAGTGGTGTACGACCTGCCGGCGGGCGGCCGCCGGCTGGTGCAGCAGGTGAGCGGCTACAAGGCCACCTTCGTCTCCGGCGTGCCGGTGTTCGAGAATGGCGAGCACACCGGGGCGCTGCCGGGCAAGCTGGTGCGGGCCGGGCGCTGAGCGCAGACCGGTATGGGGGCTCTGCCCCCATGCCCCCGCCGGGGCCAAGGCTTGGCCCCGGACCCCGCCCTGAGTTTGCAGGGCGAAACGCTGGGCCCGGGGGCGGCTTCCGCTACTGCCGGGCGAGTACCTTCAGCCTTGCAGCGCCGCCCAGATCTTCGGTGGGGTCAGCGGCATCTGCAGCGCATCCGCCGCCGCCGCCCTATCCGCCCGGGCCAGCGCATCCGCCACCGCATTCACCACAGCAGGCGTCGCGCCGATGGTGCCCAGCTCGCCCACCCCCTTCACACCGAGCGGGTTGGTCTGGCAGGGAATGCTCTGGTCCAGCGCCGTGACGTAATTCTCCACCAGGTCGGCGCGCGGCATGGCGTAATCCATGAAGGTGGAGGAGAGGGGCTGGCCCGTCTCCTTGTCATAGATCACGCCCTCCATCAGCGCCTGGCCCAGCCCCTGCACGGCGCCGCCGACGATCTGGCCTTCGACGATCAGCGGGTTCACCACCCGCCCGGCATCATTGGCCGAGACATAGATCGGGATGGCGAGTTCGCCGGTGTCGGGGTCGATCTCCACCTCGCAGATATGGCAGCCATTCGGCCAGGTGGGGCCAGAGACGCTGCTGGTGCTGTCGATGAAGATCTGCCGCTCCGGCTGCCGCGCCGCCAGGTCGAAGATGCCGATCGCCCGATCGGTGCCAGCCACGCGCACCTGGCCCGCGGCGTATTCCAGATCGGCCGCGGAGGCCTCCAGCGCCTCCGAGGCCAACTCCTTCGCCTTGTCCACCGTCCGGTCGGAGGCCACCTTCACCGCCGAGCCGGCGGTGAACAGGCTGCGCGAGCCGGCGCTGCCGAAGCCAGAGCCGCGATCCGAATCGCCCAGCACGATGCGGATCTTCTCCAGAGGCACGCCGAAGACATCGACCGCGAGCTGGGCGTAGGAGGTGGCGATGCCCTGGCCCATGGCCTGGGTGGTGGCGTAGATCTCGATCTCTCCCTCGGCCTTGACGGCGACGGTGACGCGCTCCTCGAACACGTTGCCGCCGGTCCATTCGAGGAAGGTGGCGATGCCCCGGCCGCGCAGCTTGCCGCGCTTGGCGCTCTCGGCCGCGCGGGCGGCGAAGCCGTCCCAATCCGCCAGCTTCAGCCCCTGCTCCATCACCTGGTTGAACCTGCCGCTGTCATAGGTCTGGCCCATGGCATTGGTGTAGGGCATCAGCGCCGGGTCGATCTGGTTGCGCCGGCGCAGCTCCGCCGGGTCGAGGCCCGTCTTGCGCGCGGCCGCATCCATCAGCCGCTCGATGATGTAGATCGCCTCCGGCCGCCCGGCGCCGCGATAGGGGCCGGTGGGCGCGGTGTTGGTCAGCACCGCGGTGAACTGGAAGTCGATGCAGCGTATGTCGTAGATGCTGGTGGAGACCCAGGGGCCGATGAGAAGCTGGATGGCGACGCCGGAGGCACGGGTATAGCCCCCCATATTCGCCAGCGTCCGCACCCGCAGCGCCGTCACCTTGCCATTCGCGTCCAGCGCCATGGAGACCTGGCTGTCCGTGTCGCGGCCATGCAGGGCGGAGAGGAAATCCTCCATCCGCGTGGCGGCCCATTTCACCGGCCGCCCCACCTGCTTCGCGGCGAAGGCGACCACCGCATCCTCCGGGTAGAGGCCGGTCTTCATGCCGAAGCCGCCACCGACATCGCCGACCAGGACGCGCACCTTCTCCACCGGCACGTCCAGCACTTCCTTCGTGAGCTGGTCCCGCGTGCCGGAGGGCATCTGGGTGCTCATCCGGATGGTGATGCGGTCCGTCGCCGGATCATGCGCCGCCAGCACCACCCGTGGCTCCATGGAGACCGGCGCCAGGCGCTGGTTGACGAGGTCGAGCGAGACGGTATGGGCCGCGGCGGCGAAGGCCGCATCCGCCTTCTCCCGGTCGCCATACCGCGTCTCGGCGACGATGTTGCCCTCCGCCCAGACCGGCGGCGCGCCGGGTGCGGCGGCCTCGCGCAGATTGGTGACGGCGGGCAGCTCCTCATACTCCACCTCCACCAGCTCCGCCGCGTCGCGGGCGATGCCGGGGCTTTCGGCGATGATGGCCGCCACTGCCTCGCCGGCGAAGCGCACCTCGCCCACCGCCAGGATCGGCCGTGCCGGGGCGGAGAGCGGGGAGCCATCCGGCTTCTTGAAGGGCAGCGCGATGCCGAGACGCTTGAGCCCCGCCGCCTCCACATCCTCCCCGGTCAGCACCGCGACCACGCCCGGCAGCGCCAGGGCCGGGGCGGGGTCGATGGAGAGGATGCGCGCATGGGCGTAGGGGGAGCGGAGGAAGACCAGCCAGGTCTGGCCGGGCAGGTTCATATCATCGGTGAACTGCCCGGCGCCTTGCACCAGCGGCCGGTCCTCGATGCGCCGCACCTTCTGGCCGCTGCCGAACCGTCCGAAACCGCCGCTGCCATCCATGCTGAAGCTCCTTCTCCGGCCGGCCCATGTGACAGGGCGGGCAGCCCGGTGACAAGGCCGCCGCCCGAGGGCTTACGTCGTGGCGGGGATATGGCAGGCTGCACGCGCACGCCAAGGGGAGCCGCATGAGCGAGGAGCTGATCCGCCTGACCGCCACCGAAGCCGTCGCCCGGCTGAAGCGGAAGGAGGTCTCGCCATTGGCGCTGGTGGAGGCGGCCGCCGCACGAATCGCCGCGGTGGAGCCGGCGGTGAACGCGCTGCCCACCCTCTGCCTGGACCGCGCCCGCGACCATGCACGGCGGATCATGGCGGGCGAAGGCGCGGAGAATGCCGGGCATCCTGGCTGGCTCGCCGGCCTGCCGGTGACGATCAAGGACCTGGCGGATGTGGCCGGGGTCCGCACCACCTATGGCTCGCCGATCTTCAAGGACCATGTGCCGGCGCGCTCCCACCCGCTGGTGGAGCGGATCGAGCGGCTCGGCGGCATCGTGCTCGGCAAGTCCAACACGCCGGAATTCGGTGCCGGCGGCTCGACCTTCAACGAGGTGTTCGGCCGCACCCGCAACCCATGGAACACCGCGCTGACCTGCGGCGGCAGCACCGGCGGCGGCGCCGTCAGCGTCGCCACCGGGGAGGCCTGGCTGGCGCATGGCACGGACCATGCAGGCAGCCTCCGCCGCCCCGGCACCTATTGCGGCGTGGTGGGGCTCCGTCCCTCGCCCGGCCGGGTGACGCGGGGCACGGCGAACAACCTCTTCTCCCCGCTGTCCGTGCATGGGCCGATGGCGCGGACCGTCGCGGATGTGGCGCTCTTCCTCGACACCATGGCGGGCTGGGATCTGGCGGACCCGCTGACCTGGGAGGCGCCGGCGGTGCCCTATGCGGCCTCGCTGGCACCGCGCCGCTTCCGCATCGGCTACACTGCGGATTTCCATGGCAGGCTGCCGGTGGACCGGGAGATGCGAGCGCTGTGCGACGCCGCGGTGCGCCGCTTCGCGGAAGCCGGCTGCGTGGTGGAGGAGGCGGCGCCGGAACTGGGCGATCTGCAGGAAGCCTTCCTCGTGCTGCGCAGCCAGCATTTCGTGGTGGACCGCGAATTGCAGCTCCAGACCCATCGCGACCTCATCAAGCCGGACATCATCTGGAACACCGAGCGCGGCCTGGCCGCCACCCCCTCCCGCCTCGCCTGGGCGGAGCGGGAGCGGGCCGCCTGGTACCGCCGCGTCGCCGCGCATTTCGGCCAGTATGACCTGCTGGTGACGCCGGGCGCCGCGACCCCGGCCTTCGACGTGATGCTGCGCCACCCCGAAAGCGTCGCGGGCGTGAAGCTCGAGAATTACATGGCGGCCTCCATGCTGAACGCCGCCATCACCCTGGCCGGCTGCCCGGCCGTCGCCATCCCCTGCGGGCTGGACCAGTATGGCCGGCCGGTCGGGCTGCAGATCGCCGCCCCCCCGCGGCAGGAGGCGACGGCACTCGCCGCCGCCGCGCTGTTCGAGAGCCTGACGGGCCTCGATCGCGCCGTGCCGATCGACCCGCGCCCGGGCGCGGTGCCGCCGCCCGAATAGGCGACTTGCCGCCGGCCGCACTCCATCCGATGCTTCCGCCAACTTCATGGAGGAAGCAAGATGAGTGATGCCCCGGTCGTACGGTTCGAGGTGGTGGAGGGGATCGGCGTCATCACGGTGGATTATCCGCCGGTGAATGCGCTGGGCCCTGGCGTCTCGGACGGCATCGTGGCGGCGGTGGACCAGGGCAATGCCGACCCCGCGGTGCAGGCCATGGTGCTGATGGGCGCCGGCCGCACCTTCATCGCCGGTGCCGATATCCGCCGCTTCGGCAAGCCCCGCCCGCCCTCCCCCCGCCGCAGCTATGACGCGCTGGATGAGAGCGCGAAGCCGGTGGTGGCCGCCATCCATGGCTATGCGCTGGGCGGCGGGCTGGAGAACGCCCTTTCCTGCCAATGGCGCATCGCCGTGCCCGGCGCCAAGGTGGGGCTGCCGGAGGTGCTGATCGGCATCCTGCCCGGCGGCGGCGGCACCCAGCGCCTGCCGCGGCTGATCGGCGCCAAGCCGGCGCTGGAGATGATCGTGACTGGCCGCCACGTGCCGGCGGAGGAGGCGAAGGCGCTCGGGATCGTGGATGCGATCATTCCGGGTAAGGATCTGCGTGCGGAGGCCATCGCCTTCGCCAAATCCGTCATCGGCAAGCCCATGCGCCGCATCAGCGCCATGCCGCCGGCCGCGGCGGAGCCCGGGCTGTTCGACGACATGCGCAAGTCGATCGCCCGCAAGGCGCGCAACCAGAAGGCGCCCTATAATTGCATCGCGGCGGTGGAGGCGGCGACCCGCCTGCCCTTCCCCGAGGGGCTGGCCGAGGAAAAGCGTCTGTTTCAGGAGCTGGAGAACGCGCCCGAGGCCCAGGCCCTGCGCTACGCCTTCTTCGCCGAGCGCGAGATCGCCCGCATCCCCTTCCTGCCCAAGGACCTGGCGCTGCCGGAGATCAGGACGGCTGCAGTGGTCGGCGCCGGCACCATGGGCGGCGGCATCGCGATGAGCTTCGCCGACAATGGCTTCCCGGTGAAGCTGGTGGATGCCAGCCCGGAGGGCCTCGCCCGCGGGCTGCAGCGCATCCGCGACAATTACGCGGTCAGCGTGAAGCGCGGCAGCATCACCCAGGCGCAGATGGATGAACGCCTGCCCCGCATCCAGCCGGTGGAGCGCATCGAGGACATCGCCGATTGCGACGTGGTGATCGAGGCGGTGTTCGAGCAGTTGCCGGTGAAGCAGGAGATCTTCGCCAGGCTGGATGCGGTGATGAAGCCGGAGGCCATCCTGCTGACCAACACCTCCGCCATCGACATCGACAGGATCGCCGATGCGACGAAGCGCCCGCAGATGGTCGCCGGCGCGCATTTCTTCGCCCCGGCCAATGTCATGAAGCTGCTGGAGGTGGTGGAAGGCCCGCGCACCGCGCCGGAAGTGCTGGGCGCCACGATGAAGCTCGGCCGCGCCATCGGCAAGATCAGCGGCTACGCGGGGAATTGCGACGGCTTCGTCGCCAATCGCAGCCGCATCTTCTTCACCCTCGAGCAGAACATCATGGTCGAGGAAGGCGCGCTGCCGGAGCAGATCGACAAGGTCATGGTCGATTTCGGCTACCCGATGGGCCCCTTCGCGGTGAACGACATGTCGGGCCTCGATGTCAGCTACTTCACCCGCAAGCGGCGCCTGGCGGAGGACCCGAACTACCGCACCCTGCCCATCCCGGACCGGCTGGTGGAAAGCGGCCGCAAGGGCCAGAAGACCGGCGCCGGCTGGTACCGCTATGAGAAGGGCGACCGCACCCCGCAGGTGGACCCGGAGGTGCACCGGCTGATCAAGGAGGTCGCGGCGGAGCAGGGCATCGAGCAGCGCCCCTTCACCGATGAGGAGATCCTGCACCGCCTGCTCTTCGCCTCGGTGAACGAGGCCTGCAAGATCATCGAGGAGGACAAGGCGCTGCGGGCCAGCGACATCGATGTGATGTGGCTGAACGGCTTCGGCTTCCCGCGCTACCGTGGCGGGCTGATGTTCTGGGCTGACGGCATCGGCGCGGAGGCGATCTACAACCAGATCGCCGCCTGGCATCAGCGCTACGGCGATCGCTGGCGGCCGAGCGCGCTGCTGCGCCGCATCGCCGAAAGCGGCGGCAAGCTGCGGGAGGCGAAGGCGCCCCGGCTGCAGTAGCGGGGCATGGCGGCGCCCCGCAACGGGCGCCGCCCCTACCCGGCCCTGGCGCCGGAGCGCTCGACGATGCCGCGCCAGCGCTCCACCTCGCGCGTCACGAAATCCTGCAGCGCCTCGCCCGCCAGCATCAGGGGCGTGCTGCCGCTGCCGGCCAGGGTCTGCACCACCCGCGGCTCCGACAGGGCGGCCTGGAGCCCGTCGGCCAGCCGGGCGCGGATCGGGGCCGGCACCGCCGCCGGCGCCAGGATGCAGGACCAGGAGGAGGTCTCGGCGCCCGGCAGCCCGGCCTCCGCCATGGTCGGCACCTCCGGCAGCGCGGCCAGCCGGGCGCCGGCCGTCGTCGCGATCGGCCGCAGCCGGCCGGCGTCCAGGAAGGCGCGGGTGGAGACCAGGTAGTCGAACATCACATCCGTGCGGCCAGCGACCAAGTCGTTCAGCGCCGGCGCGCTGCCCTGATAGGGCACCTGGGTCAGCTTCACCCCGGCCTCCGCCTGGAACAGCTCCGCCGCCATATGCGTGCCGGTGCCGATGCCGGAGGTGGCGAAGGTCAGCTCGCCCGGGCGCTCCCTCGCATGGCCGATCAGCTCCGCCAGGGTGCGGAAGGGACGCGCCGGATTCACCACCACCAGCAGCGGTGTCTGCGCCAGCCCGTGCACCGGCGCGAAGTCGCGCAGCGGGTCATAGCGGACATTGCGGTACAGCACGGGGTTGGTCGCCAGCGTGCCCTGGGTGCCGTAGAGGATGGTGTAGCCATCCGCCGCGGCGCGCGCCCCGGCTTCGGTGCCGATGCTGCCGCCGGCGCCCGGGCGATTGTCGATCACCACCTGCTGGCCGAGCCAGGCGCCGAGCGGCTGCGCGACGAGGCGCGAGGAGGTGTCGGTGATGCCGCCCGGGGTGAAGGGCACGATCCAGGTGATGGGGCGGGACGGCCAGGCCTGGGCATGGGCTCGGCCTGCGGCCACCAGCGCGGCGCCGAGGGCCGCGCGGCGCGTTGTCTGGAACATGGGTTTCCTCCGGTCTTTGCCGCAGGCTACGCTGCCGGAAAAGCGGGCGGAAGGAGGAGGCGCATGCGCTGGCGGATCGGCCAGGTCACCGTGACCAAGGTGGTGGAGCTGGAAATGGCCGGCGGAAGCCGCTTCCTGCTGCCCCAGGCGACACCGGATGAAGTGCTCGGCATTCCCTGGCTGATCCCGGATTTCGCCGACGAAAGGGGGCGCCTCCGCCTCAGCATCCATGCGCTGATCATCGAGACGCCGGCACGCCGCATCCTGGTGGATACCTGCCTCGGCAATGACAAGCAGGGGCGGAAGATCCCGCACTGGAACCAGCGCCAGGGCACTTTCCTCGCCGATCTCGCCGCCGCCGGCTATCCGGCGGAGAGCATCGACACGGTGCTCTGCACCCATCTGCACACCGACCATGTCGGCTGGAACACCATGCTGGTGGACGGTGCCTGGCGTCCGACCTTTCCACACGCCCGCTACCTCTTCGGCCGGGAGGAATTCGCCCATTGGTCCCGCCAGCGGGAGAATGAGGCGCAGCGCGCCGTGTTCGAGGATTCGGTGCAGCCGATCGTCGAGGCCGGGCTGCACGAGCTGGTGGAGGCCGACCACCGGCTGTGTGAGGAGGTGCGGCTGGTGCCAAGCTTCGGCCATACGCCGGGGCATGTCTCGGTGCATATCGCCTCGGAGGGCGAGGAAGCCTTCATCACCGGCGACATCGCCCACCACCCGTGCCAACTCGCCCGGCCGCACTGGAACTCCACCGCCGATATCGATCCGCCGGCTGCCGAGGCAACGCGGCGACGCATCTTCGGCGGCCTGGCCGGCCGGCCCGTGCTGGTCATCGGCACGCATTTCGCGGGCCCCACGGCCGGACATGTGGCGCGGGATGGCGACGGCTTCCGACTCATGGTTTGCTGGCCGCAACAGCCGAACGGTGGAATGCCATGAAGCAGGGAGCGGGGGCGCCGACGCGGCGCGCGGTGCTGGGTCTGACAGCGGGGGCACTGGCCGCGCCGGCCCTGGCGCAAGCCCGCTTCCCGGACCGGCCGCTGCGGCTTTTCGTGCCCTGGACCGCCGGCTCCTCCTCGGATGTGCAGATGCGCTCCCTGGCGGAGCTGGCCCAGGCCACGCTCGGCCAGCCGGTGGTGGTCGAGAACCGGCCGGGTGCCAGCGGCACGCTGCATGTGCAGCCCCTCGCCGCCTCCCGCCCGGATGGCTACACGCTCGGGCAGATGCATCTCTCCATCGTCCGCCGCCCCTTCCTGGTGCGGACGCCGCCCTGGGATGCGGTGGCGGATTTCACCCACATCCTCCGCCTTTGCGGCTGGATGTACGGGGTGGCGGTCAAAGCGGACAGCCCCTGGCAGGATTGGCGCAGCTTCATCGCCCATGCCAAGGCCAATCCCGGCAAGCTCACCTTCGCCACCTCCGGCATTGCCACCACCAACCATCTGGCCATGGAGGAGCTTGGCGTCCGGGAAGGGGTGGAGTTCACCCATGTGCCCTATCGCGGCAGCAGCGAGGGGATGACGGCCGTGCTCTCCGGCGCTGTGGACTGCATCGCGGACAGTTCCGTCTGGGTGCCGCAGGTGGAAAGCGGGGCCATGCGCGCCCTCTGCGTCTGGACGGCGGAGCGGGTGCCGCGCCTGCCGGGCGTGCCGACGCTGAAGGAGCTGGGGCACGACATGGTCGTCACCTCCCCCTATGGCATCTCCGGCCCGAAGGGGATGGATCCCGGTGTTGTGCGGGCGCTGCACGATGCCTTCAAGGCCGCCCTGTTCAGCCCGGCCAATACCGCCGTGCGGGCGCAATTCGACATGCCGGAGCAGTATCTGGACAGCGAGGCCTATGCCGGCTTCATCGCCCAGCGCGCGGAGTATGAGAAGACGATGGTCCAGCGCCTCGGCATCCGGCTGGACTGATCAGGGCGCGGCCGGGGAGAGCGACGGGGCAGCCAGGGCAGGCCCCCGCCTGGATCGGTTCAGGATGCGGCGGGCGCGGGCGCAACCTCCCGGATCCGCGGCGCGATGTCCCGCATGAAAAGCTGCAGCGCCCGGCGGGAGAATTCTGCCGGCATTGGGCCGGTCCGGAAGCGGATACTCACCCCGCCGATGCCGGTCCGGGCAAGCTCCACGAAATCCTCTACCATGCTCTCGGGCGAGCCGCAGAGCACCGGCGGCGCCGGCTGCGCATTGGACTTGGCGACCATCGCCTCGAAGGCCGAGCTCTGGGCCGCGCGGTAGGTCTGCATCTGGCGGAAATAGGGCAGACCGACCTCATGCGCTTCCTCGTCCGTCGGCGCCAGGACGACGGTGCGGGAGACCCAGCTCTCGGCAATGGCGTGGTCGATCCGGTCGAAGCTGAGCCCCGCCTCCCGCGCCGCCTTGCGGTAGGCCTCGACATTGCGCGCCGCGCCGGCGGCGGTTGCCGCCGCCATCAGCACCGGGCGGCCCTGCCGGGCCTGCGCCGAGATCGAGCCTTCGGAGGCGACGCTGCGCAGGATCTGCGGATGCGGCTTGGTGTAGGGCCGCGGCCGCAGCATCATCGGCACGTCGAAATTCCAGTACTTGCCCTGGTGCTTCAGCTCCTCGCTGGTCCAGCTCTGCAATAGGATCTGCTCGATCTCCTCGAAGCGGTCCTGGGCGCTGTCGGGGTCGATCTGGTAGCCGCTGTACTCGTGCAGATTGACCATGCTGCCGCGGCCGAGGCCGACGATCAGCCGGCCCTTGCTCAGATTGTCGATCAGCGAGATCTGCTCCGCAATTCGCAGCGGGTGGTAGAGCGAGGTCTGGAGTACTGCGAAGCCGATCTTGATACGACTGGTCGCCATGGCCAGCGCGGCGGCGAATGTCGGCGGATCGACATAGACGCAATTGCCGTCGAAATGATGCTCGGCGAGGAAAACGGCATCCATGCCTTCTTCCTCAGCCAGCTTGGCTTCACGGACCGCCTCGTCAATGACCTGGGCGTCCGCCGATGGGTTGCGTGATTCGTGAAACAGAAAGACGCCGACTCGCATACCCTCAACTCCCGCAGTCACCAATCCGCCGCGACAGGCGGCCAGGCCGGACCCTAATGCATGTTCGGCCCGGCGGCGATGGACGACACGGCCAGAAGAGCGGCCGAAGGTGGCGGCGACGGCCAAAACGCCATCGCCGTCCGCAGGCGTGGAGGCGTTCCGCCTGTTCTTGCGGCAGGGCAGCGAAGCCGCGGCCGCAGGAGCGTTAGCCGGGTGCCAGGCCGCCACGCTGGAGAACCGCCTTCCCTACGCCTCAGCCAGTCAGAGTCCGTCCCCGATCAGCCACCGAAGGCACCCGGACGGGCTGCCGTGGCGGCCCGGAGCAACCGCGCTAGCCGGCGCCCTGCGTTGGCGAAGGCAAGTCCTCTCTGTCCGGGTTCCCAAGCCCGGCGCGATGCCGCATGCTGCGGCGGCCAAGGCGCGGGCGAGGTACCGCGCCAGCAGGGGAAGGGAACGAGAGGCCATGAGCGAGCTCTCGCCGCGCCAGCTTGCGCTGAAGGAGGAGTTCACCCGGGCACGCGGCTATTGGAGCCCGACCTGGGACCAGGTGCTGGCGCTCGATCCTGATTTCTTCGAAGCCTATATGAACTTCTCCTCGGTCCCCTGGCGCCATGGCGTGCTGGAGCCGAAGGTACGCGAATTCATCTACATCGCGATCGACGCTTCCACCACGCATCTGCACGCCCCGGGCACCCGCGTGCACATGAAGAACGCGCTGCGCTACGGCGCGACGCGGCAGGAGATCATGGAGGTGCTGCAGCTCATCTCCGTGCTCGGCATCCATAGCGTGACGCATGGCGTGCCGATCCTGGTGGAGGAGCTGGCGGCCGCCGGCCGCGGCGTGGAGGTGCCGAAGCCCGGCCAGGGCGGCGAGCGCGAGGCCCGGCTGAAGGCCGAATTCACCGCCGCCCGCGGCTATTGGAGCGGGCTGTGGGACAATGTCCTCGCCCTCTCGCCCGACTTCTTCGAAGCCTATCTGCGCTTCTCCTCGGTGCCCTGGCAGCACGGGATGCTGGAGCCGAAGGTGAAGGAGTTCATCTACATCGCGATCGATGCAGCGACGACGCATCTCTATGCGCCCGGCACCCGGATCCACATCCGCAACGCGCTCAAGCATGGCGCCACGCGGCAGGAGATCATGGAAGTGCTTGAACTGGTCAGCGTGCTCGGCATCCACAGCACCACGCATGGCGTGCCGATCCTGCTGGAAGAGCTGAAGGCGGCGGGCCAGGGCTGAGCTCCGGCGTCGCGGGGAGGGAACGAGAATGAAGATCAGCCGCAGGGATCTGGCGCTCGGCGCCGCGATGCTGGCCATGCCCGGGGTGCTGCGGGCGCAA
>NZ_JAMZIK010000166.1 GCF_024178315.1 Siccirubricoccus soli
GGAAGAGCTGAAGGCGGCGGGCCAGGGCTGAGCTCCGGCGTCGCGGGGAGGGAACGAGAATGAAGATCAGCCGCAGGGATCTGGCGCTCGGCGCCGCGATGCTGGCCATGCCCGGGGTGCTGCGGGCGCAATCCGCCCCTATCAAGCTCGGCTTCACCGCCGCCCTCACCGGGCCGTTCAACGAGTTCGGCGAGGGCATCAACCGCGGTGCGCAGATCGCGGTGGAGGAGTGCAACAAGGCCGGCGGCATCAGCGGCCGCATGGTGGAGCTGGCCGAGGTGCTGGACGACCAGCTCGTCCCCGACCGCGCGGTGCAGAACCTCCGCCGCATCCTGGACAACCGAGAGATCGTCGGGCTGATGTGCCCCTCCGGCTCCGGCCCAACCCTGGCGATCGCCGACATGATCCAGGCCGACGGCAGGCCGATCATCAATCCGCAGGCGCAGACGCCCTCCATCGTCTATCCCAACGGCTCGGACAAGCCGCCGCGGCCCAACCTCTTCTCCATCTCCATCGGCAATGTGGTCGAGTCGGAGAAGCTGGCAGCGGCGCTGTCGGAGTTCAGCCGCATCGGCGTGCTGCATGAGAGCACCGGCTATGGGGTGACCGGCGCCGATCTGGTGCGCAAGGAGATCCAGCGCCGCAATCCCCGCGCCCGGGTGACGGTCGAGAGCTACAACCAGCGTGCCCAGGACATGACGGCGCAGCTTGTGCGGGTGCAGCGGGCGAATGCCGAGGCGATGCTGGTCATCGGCCTGGGCGCCGACTTCGCCGTCATCCGGCGCAACATGAGCCGGCTGAACATGAACCCCGCGCTCTACGGCTCCACCGGCGCGGTGACGGTGCCCTATATCGAGGGTGCCGGCGATCTCGCAGCCGGCACCCGCGCGGTGAACCACGCCGCCTTCGGGCGCCGGCCGATGCACGCGGCGGCGCAGAAATTCGCCGATCTCTACCGCGCCAAATTCGGCACCGACCGCTGGTACGGCACCGATGCCGCCAACCCGCTCATCTCCCTCGCCGGCACCGTGGCCAGCGGCTATGACTGCATCAACCTGCTGCTGGACGCCATTCGTCGCGCCGGCTCCACCAGCGCCCCCGATATGGTCAAGGCGCTGGACCAGACCACGGATTACGAAGGCGCCACCATCCGCCGCATCAGCTTCACGCCGCAGAACCACGTGGCGCTGAAGCTGGAGGATCTCGGCATGTACGAGATGCAGCGGCGCGACGGCCGCGTGGTGCTGGAGCTGCGCGACTAGCGATGGATGATTTCTTCTTCTCGCTGCTGCTGGCCGGGGTCAGCGTGGGCGCGGTCTACGCGCTCATCGCGCTCGGCCTGAACCTGACCTTTTGGACGACGAAGACGCTGAATTTCGGCCAGGGCTCGCTGATGATGCTCTGCGCCATGCTCACCGTCTGGCTGTCCAGCCAGGGGATCGGCGTGGCGCTGGCGGTGCTGGGCAGCCTCGCCGTGGTCGCCGCGCTTGGCATGTTCATTGAGCGCTGGACGGTGCGGCCGGCGCTGAAGGCCAGCGGCGGCAGCATGGGGTGGGTCGTCTCGACCCTCGGCTTCGGCATCTTCCTGCAGGGCATGGCGGCGAAGTATTTCGGCTCCCAGGCCATGGCCTTCCCGGATGTGGTGTTTTCGGCGCAGGACTACGTGACCCTCTTCGGCCAGTACGTCTCCCTGCAATATCTGGTGGTGCTGGCGGTGGCGGTGGCGCTGATCCTGGCGCTGGAGCTCTTCGTGCGGAAGACGGTGTGGGGCCGGGCGGTGCATGCCGTCTCGCTGGACCCGGAGCTGGCGCTGGTGCAGGGCATTCCGGTACGGCGCCTGGTGCTCGGCTCCTTCATGCTGTCCTCCATCCTGGCGGGCGTCGCGGGGGTGCTGATCGCGCAGATCGGCGGCACGGTGGATCCGGCCTTCGGCTTCGACCTGGTGCTGCTGGGCTTCGTCGCCGCGGTGCTGGGCGGCATGGGCAGTTCCTTCGGCGCCCTGGCCGGCGGGCTGGTGGTCGGCATCCTCAGCAAGCTGGTCGGCGGCTACGTCTCCACTGCAGCGGAGCATGGCATCGCCTTCGCACTGCTGATGCTGGCGCTGGCGGTACGGCCGCAGGGGTTGTTCGGCCGGCCGGAGGTCAGCAAGGCATGAATGCCGTGCGCGCATGGCTCAGCGCCCTGGTGGCGGATTGGCGCCTGGGGCTGCTGCTGGTAGCGGCGCTGCTGCTGGGCGCGCCCTGGCTCTCGCCCGGCACGGTGCAGATCGCCAGCTTCGTCCTCATCGCCGCCATCTTCGCCCAGAGCATCAACCTGCTCACCGGCCTCGCCGGGCAGATCTCGCTCGGCCATGCCGGCTTCTTCGGCATCGGCGCCTATTGCACCGGGATTCTGGTGAAGACCCACGGGCTGGACGTGGCGCTCGGCGTGCCGGTCGCGGTGCTGCTGGCGGGGCTGACCGGCTGGCTGCTCTCCTTCCCGGCCAACCGGGTGCGCGATGTCTATCTGGCGATGATGACGCTGGGCTTCGGCATGGTGTTCTTCGAGATCGTGCGAGAATGGAACGACGTCACCGGCGGCACCATGGGCCTGCCGGGTGTGCCTTCGGCGGCGCTGCGCACCTTGACCATCCTGGGTGTGAAGGTGGACGGGCTGGGCTATTTCCGGCTGCTGCTGCTGATCACGGCCGGCATCGTCCTGCTGATGCGCAACCTGACGCAGTCGCGCATCGGCCGTGCCTTCTACGCCATCCATGTCAGTGAGGTCGCGGCCGGCAGCATCGGCATCCCGGCCGGGCGCACCAAGCAGCTCGCCTATGCGCTCTCCGGCGCGGTGGCCGGGCTGGCGGGGGCGCTCTACGCGCATCTGGTCGGCTATCTGGGGCCGGAAAGCTTCGCCCTGCCGCGCTCCATCGAGGTGCTGGTCATCGCCATCGTCGGCGGGCTGGGCTCCATCGCCGGGCAGGTGCTGAGCGCGACGCTGTTCACCTTCCTGCCGGAACGGCTGCAGGTCTTCGCCGAATGGCAGTTCATCGCCTATGGGCTGGTCCTCACTTTCTCCCTCCTCGTGCTGCCGCGCGGCATCGGCGGGTTGTTCTTCCTGCCGCCGCGCTTCATCCGGCCCCGCGCCCTGGCTCGCGCCGCGGCACGACGGGCGGAGACCGCAACGCTCCGGCCGGCCGGCCAGGGCGCGGCGCTGGAGGCGGAAGGCATCACCATGCGCTTCGGCGGGCTGGTGGCGGTGGATGATGTCTCGCTGCGGCTGGAGCCGGGGCGGATCACCGCTCTGGTCGGCCCGAACGGCTCGGGCAAGAGCACCTTCGTCAATGTCGTCACCGGTATCTATCGCCCGAGCGCCGGGCGGGTGCGCTTCGCCGAGCGGGACATCACCGGCCTGCCCGACCATCAGGTGGCGGCGGCCGGTGTCGTTCGCACCTTTCAGGACCCGCGCCTGGTGCCGCATTTCACCGTGCGGGAGAACCTGCTGCTGGGCGCGCATCGGCAGTTCCGCCACACGGGCCTCGCCGCCGCGCTGGCGCTGCCCGGCGCCACCCGCGACGAGGCCGCGCAGCTTGCGCTGGTGGAGGCGGTGCTGGCACTGGCCGACCTCACCGATGTCGCCGACCGGCCGATCGACACCCTGCCCTACGGCACCCGCCGCATGGCCGAGGTCGGACGCGCGCTGCTGGCGCAGCCCCGAATCATCCTGCTGGACGAGCCGGCCGCGGGCCTTTCGGAGGCTGAGATGGAGCGGCTCTCCCAACTCATCCGCGACATGAAGGCCATGGGCATCGGGATCCTGCTGATCGACCACCACATGGATTTCCTGGCGGAATTGGTGGATGACGTGGTGGTGCTGGACAGCGGCCGCATGATCTATCGCGGCGACATCGCCGGCATGCGCGGCGATGCCCAGGTGATCGCCGCCTATCTCGGCGACGAGGCCGCCCATGCTTGAGCTGCGCGGCGTGACGGTGCGCTACGGCGCGGTGCGGGCGCTGGAGGATCTCTCGCTGCGCGCGGAGCCCGGCGGCATCACCGCCATCCTCGGCGCCAATGGCGCGGGGAAGTCTTCGCTCATGCGCGCCGTCTCCGGCATCGCCCCGGTGGTGGGCGGGAGCGTGCTGCTGGATGGGCAGGACATCACGGGCCTCCCAGCGCCGGCGCGGGCGAAGCTCGGCATCGCCCATGCCATGGAGGGGCGGCGGCTGTTCCGCCAGCTCACGGTGGAGGACAATCTGAAGCTGGCCTGGAGCTTCGGCGCGCGCCGCGTGGCGCTGCCCGCCTCGCTGGCCGAGATCTATGACCGCTTCCCGATCCTGAAGGAGAAGGCCCGAACCCCGGCGGGGCTGCTTTCGGGCGGGCAGCAGCAGATGGTCATCCTCAGCTGCACCACCATCCGCAGCCCGCGCTGCCTGCTGCTGGACGAGCCCTCGCTAGGCCTGGCGCCGATCATCGTGCAGCAGATCTACGGCTTTATCACCGACTACGCCGCTCGCAGCGGTATCACCGTCGTCATCGCTGAGCAGATGGCGACTCTGGCGCTGAAGGTCTCGCGCCACTGCCTGGTGCTGCGGCGCGGCCGCGTGGTCCTCCAGGGTCCCAGTGCGGAGCTGCTGCAGGGCAGCGACGGCAAGGCCCTGGCCGCAAGCTATCTTTAGGAGACACCAACGATGCTTCGCCGTGCGCTGCTTGCCAGCGCCCTTTCCGCTCCTGTCATCGCCCGGGCGCAAGGCTTCACCGCAGGCCGCCCGGTCTCGATCGTGCTGCCCTATTCGCCGAGCGCCGGGCAGGAGGTGACCAGCCGCATCCTGACCGAAGGCTTCGCTGAGAGCTTCGGCGGCGGCACCTATGTGAACGACCACCGTCCCGGCGCCGGCACCACCGTGGCGGCACGCTATGTGGCCCGGGCGCGGCCGGACGGCACCACCCTGCTGCTCGCCACCAACGTCACCTTCACCATGGCGCAATACGCCTATCGCAACCCGGGCTTCGACCCGGATGCGGATTTCCACCACATCTCGCTGCTCAGCGAGGCACTCTACTTCGTCGCTGCCCAGCCGAAATGGCAGAGCGTCGAGCATCTGGTGGCGGAAGCGAAGCGGCGGCCGGGGGAGCTGGTCTATACGAGCTGGGGCGTCGGCTCCGTCGCGCATCTGCTTGGCGTCGATTTCTGCCGGCGCAACACCATCGACATGCTGCATATGCCCTTCAACGGCACCCCGCCTGCCCTCATCGAGATCATCGCCGGCCGCGCGGATATGATCTTCACGACCATGGCGGCGGCCCTGCCGCATGTGCAGGGTGGTCGGCTGCGCGCTATCGCCACCCCCTCGCCGCAGCGCATTCCAGGCTATCCTGATCTGCCGACGATGCAGGAGCTGGGCTACGAGGATTTCGTCATGCTGCCCTGGTACAGCCTCTCCGCGCCGCCCGGCCTGCCGCCGGCGCTGCTGGAGAAGCTGGAAGATTCGGTGAAGCGATCCTTCGCCACAGCAGCCGCGGCGGCGAAGCTGGCGGAGAACGGGCTGGTGCCGGCCGGGCGCGGCCGCGCCGACATGCTGGCCCGCATCGTCGAGGACCGGCGGCGCAACCGGGAATTGATGCGTCTGGCCGGCATCCAGCCCGAATAGCGCCTATCCGGGGGGCTGCTCCATCAGGGCCAGCCCCTCCATGGCCAGGCCGTAGCCCAGCAGGTCCTGCATGCGCTTGCGCAGATGTTCGGTGAACATCAGCCGGGTGTAGCGCAGCAGCAGGGTCGGCTTCTCCGCCAGCAGTCGCGCATGTTCCCAGGCGCGGGCCAGCACCTGGTCCTGCGGCAGCACCTCGTTCACCAGACCGAGCGCCTTCGCCTCCTCGGCGCTCAGCGTCTGGCCGGTCAGCAGGAAGTACCGGCCGCGATTCATGCCCATCAGCAGGGGCATGACGATGTGCATACCGTCCCCCGGCAGCATGCCGGACATGAAATGCGCCGAGTCCTGAAACTGCGCCGTCTCCGAAGCCAGGACGATGTCCGACAGCAGCGGGATCTCGCAGTGCCGCCAGGCCGGGCCGTTGATGGCGGCAATCACCGGGCATTCGATGTTGAGCAGGTTCATCAGCAGCGCCCGCCCTTCCCAATGCACCCGGTCATAGGCATTGGCGGTGATGCCCTGCGCCAAGGAGCGCGTGCCGGCGGTGGCGCGGATGCCGGAGAACTCGTCCCCGGTGCCGGTCAGGATGACGACGCGGTTCTCCCGGTCCCGCCCCACCTCGGCGAAGGCGTCCGGCAGTTCGCCATGCGGCACCAGGCCCCAGCGCAGCGGCCCGCCCTCCGTGTGCAGCCGCATCTCCAGGATGCCCTCCTCCCGCCGCATCTTCAGGCAGGAGAATTTGTCACGGTAGCTCTCGAACCGGCTCATGCCGCCAACTCCAGGATTTCCCTCACCTGCGCCGGGCCTTCGATGCGGCGCGGATTGCGCGGCACCCAGGGCGTCGCCATCGCGGCCTCGGCGATGCGGTCGAAGGCGTCGCGCCCGATGCCGACGGCGCCCAGGCTGCGCGGCATGCCGAGCCCCTCGATCAGCCGGTGCAGCAGCGCCGCCGCTTCGCCGCCCGGCTGGCCCATGGCGGCGGCAACCATCGCCTGGCGCTCGGCATTCGCCGGCAGGTTCCAGCGCATCACCGCTGGCAGCATGATGCAGGAAGTATGGCCGTGCGGGATGCCGAAGGCGGCGCCGAGCACATAGCCGATGCCATGGCTGGCGCCCATCGGCACGCCGGTGGCGAGCGGCGCCATGGAGAGCCAGGCGCCGAGCTGGCAATCCAGCCGCGCCTCGATGTCCGCCGGATCCGCCTTCACCCGCGTGAGGCCGGAGGCCAGCAGCGCGAGGCCGCGCAGCGCCTGGGCATCGGCAAAGGCATGCGCCTCGGGCGAGCAGATGCCCTCCACGCAATGATCCACCGCGCGGATGCCGGTGGAGAGGAACAGCCATTCCGGTGTCGCCAGCGTCATCGCCGGGTCCAGCACCACTGCGGCGGGGATGGTGCCGGGGTGGTGGAACACCTCCTTCACCTTGCTGCGCTCATCGGTGACGCCGGCGAAGGCGCTGAACTCGCCGGCGGAGAGGGTGGTGGGCACCGTCACCTGCCGCAGCCCGGGCGCCCGCAGCGGCGCACCGCCGGAACGCAGCCGGTCCATCGCCTGGGTGCTGTCCACGTCATTCGCCAGGCAGAGCTGTACCGCCTTGGCCGCGTCGGTGATGGAGCCGCCCCCCACCGTGACGATCAGGTCGGCACCGGCTTCGCGCGCCATGCGCGCGGCATCCAGTACGGCGGCGCGCGGCGAATGCGCCGGCATGCCCTGGTACTGCGCGGCGAAGCGTGGCCCCAACGCATCCCGGATGCCGGCGACATGGCCAGTCTCGCGGTCCAGCGTCGCGCTGGCCATCACCAGCACGCGCTTCGCGCCCATGCGCTCGGCCAGTTCCGCCACCGCTGCCGCAGCGGGCCGGCCGAACACCACCTCTTCCATGCGGCTGAACACCACGCGCCCGTTGCGGCCCATCGGCGTCTCCTCCTCTTTTCGGGGAGGGTAGCATGGAGTCCAGTGCCGGCCAGCGCCGGATCAGAGCGGCCCGAGCTTCCCGAGCTCCATCGCCTTGATCTGCAAGGCCAGGTATTTCGAGTTGATCCGGCATTGCGCCAGGCCGCCGGCGATGAACCACAGGCCCTGCTGCGGCGTGCGCTTGTACATGTTGTTCAGCTCGCCATTCGGGCCGATGCCCCAGACCGGCCCGATGCGCTCCAGCATCTCCTCGCCCAGCGCACGGCGGACGAGTTCCTGCTGCGGGTAGTAGCCCGTCGCCAGCACGATGAGGTCGGCCGGCACCGTCTTCCCGTCCTTCAGCAGCGCGCCGCCGGCGGTGAAGCTTTCGATCGCGTCGAATTGCAGCAGCCCCAGCTCACCCTTGATCATCAGGGCGGAGCTTCCGGCATCGAGGTTGTAGCCCCCGCCGCGCCGGTAATACTTCATCTGGTGGCCGGTCTCGTCCTCGCCGATATCGTGCTTGAAGCCGATGCCCTTGAGGCCCTCGATCATCTCCTTGTCGAATTCGAGCATGCGCTTCACCACCGCCTGGTAGGCCTTGCGGACCAGTGGCGGGGTGGCGGAGGCGACGATGAGGTCATTGTCCTCGAGCGCCCCGCCCTCGTTCCAGACCGCCTCGTTGAGCCGGGCGCTCGGGTTGATCGAGACGACGGTGGTGGAGCCGCGCTGGATGAGTGTGGTGTGCACGCCATGGCTGTGCAGGTCCAGCGCGATGTCGTTGGCGCTGCTGCCGGTGCCGAGGATGAGCGCCCGCTTCCCCGCCCAGGCGGCCCCGCTGTCGAAGCCCTCGGAGTGGATGATCTCGCCCTTGAAGTCCTTCAGGCCCGGCAGCTCCGGGATCTTCGGGTAGCTGCTGACGCCATTGGCGAAGACCAGGTGGCGGGGGCGGAAGACGCGTTCCTTCCCATCGCCGCGCCGCACCCGTGCGGTCCAGCACTTCGCCGCTTCGTCCCAGGCGCCGCTGACGAATTCGGTATCCGTCCAGCAATTGATCTCCATGGCGTCGGCATAGAATTCGAACCAATTCCCCAGCATGTCCTTCGGGATGTAGGTCGGCCAGGTCGGCGGGAATTCCATGTAGGGCAGGTGGTTGATGTGGATGGAGTTGTGCAGCGCCAGGGAGTGGTAGCGCTTCCGCCAGCTATCGCCGATGCGCGGCCATTTCTCGACGACGAGCGTGTCCACCTCAAGCTGGTTCAGCCGCGCGGCGATGGAGAGCCCCGCCTGGGCGCCGCCGATGACGAGCACCGCCGGATCCCGGTCCTCGTAGGCGACGGCCTTGCGGCGCATATCCGCCCAGTTGTCGCCGCCGAAATTGCGCGAATAGGCGGCGCCGGTGGGGCGGTTGGCGCCGATCTTCTCCTCATGGCCCGTCAGCGCCTGCAAGGTGGTCGAGAGCAGCCAAGCCTTCTTTGCCTCGCCCTCCGCGGCGGCGGAGAGGCGGACGATGCCCGCCCCGCGACCTTCCGCTGTCGAGAATTCGAAGATTGCCTCGATGCTGTCGACGCCGAGGCGCGTGACGTGACGCGGCGGCTTCCGGCCTTTCGGCAGGTGCAAGCCGTGTGCGGCCGTGCGCCCCTGCTCCGCAGCAAGGCGGCGGGCGATCTCGTCGCGGCCTGCCACCGGCGTCATGTACCAGGTGAAGGCCAGGACATCGCGCCAATGGGAGTCCGCGTGGAACAGGGCGCCGATCCGCACGGGATCGCGCGAGGCCAGCGCCGCCTCGAATTTCCCGAGCCAGTCCGCGGCCTCGCACCTTGCCTGATGTGCGAGATGGAACTCGCGCAGAGCCTGGTCGAAATCGTCCATGGTTTCCTCGCCTTCGGGAAGTGCAGCCGGAGCTGGCCTTTGGTCGATTTATAGTCGGGCAGTCGGACGTCCGTCCATGCATACCGCCCGAGCCTGCGCCGATGTGCGGGTCGTTGCACCGCCATCCTTGTCGCGCAGAGAGCGACAGCGGGAACAAGCCGAATTCACAATGGCCGCCGCATGCAGAGGCTTTTCATCGCCGCGATCCCGGACGCGGCGGCCGGCCACCCTGGGCCGGTCGTCGTCAGGGCTGCCGGAAGCGGGAAGGGCCTTCGCGGCGTCGGCATGCGGCGCGGCACCGCTTCGGGACCGCAGCGGAAAATCTTCGGCCCCTGCAAAACGTCGTGATGCCCTGACGAGGGCGGCCCCTTCGGTGTAGCCCGGCGCCGCGGCGACGCCCGTTCCGCGCCTCGCCCGCCTGCCTCTGCTTGCCCGGGCGGAACCCGGCGCAGCGCGGGCCTTTGCGTCAGCACGCCATTTGTCGAGGATCGCCGCCCACATGCCCGCCCTCCCCTCCCCGTGGCTGCGTGCCGCTGCCGCCCCGGGGGCCGCCCCCGGGGCCGGCAGCGGCACGCAGCCACGGCCATAGGTCGGCCCGCCATGGCCCTGCCCGCCTGGCTTCCGGGCCCGCGCGCCTGGCAGTTCTCCGCCGTCACCTTCGCGGCGGCGGCGCTGGCACTTTGGGTCGCGCTCGGCACCGGGCTGGAGCGTCCCTACTGGGCAGCCACGACGGTCTATATCGTGGCGCAGCCCTCCGCCGGGGCGTTGCGGGCCAAGGCCTTGTGGCGCTTCGCCGGCACCATCGCCGGCGCCGGCTTCGCCGCCCTGGCGATCCCTGCCCTGGTCGATGCGCCGCCGCTGCTGGTCCTGGTCTTCGCGCTCTGGGTCGGGCTCTGCCTGATGGCAGCGCAACTCGACCCCACACCACGCAGCTATGGCTTCATGCTGGCCGGCTATACCGCTGCGATCGTTGGCTTCCCGGCACTGACGGCGCCGGAGGCGGTGTTCCAGACCGCATTGTTGCGGCTGGAGGAGATCGGCCTCGGCATCGCCTGCGCCTGGGCGCTGCACGCCATCCTGCTGCCGCAGCCGGCGACGCCCCTGCTGCTGCAGCGGCTGGAGGCCTGGATCGCGGATGTCGCGCGCCTCGCCGCCGATGCGCTATCCGGCGACCTGCCCCGCCTCGCCGCCGACCGCCGCCGGCTGGCGCGCGACGGCACGGCGTTGGATGCGATGTTCCAGCAGGCGCGCTACGAGGAGGGCAGCAGGGCGTTGCGGGGTCTGCCCGGGCTGCGCGACCGGGCGCGGCGCATCCCGGTGATCGCCGGCGCCGCGGCCGACCGCATCGCCGCGTTGCGGGCGCAGGACCCGGCGGCGCTGGCCGCGCTGGAGCCGCTGCTGGCCGAGGTCGCCGCCTGGATGCGCGAGGCGCGGCCGGAGCGGGCGGCGGCGCTGGAGGCCAGGCTGGCGGCGGCGGAGATGGGCAGCAGCGACTGGGCCGGACTGCTGCGGGACGGGCTGCTGGACCGGTTGCGGGAGCTCGTCGCCACCTGGGCCGCCTGCCATGGCCGCGCCCTTCGCCTCGGCACCATCGCCCTGCCGCTGGACGTGCCGGCCCAGCCGGCGCTGCGCCTGCCCGGCCATGTCGATCCGCTGCTGGTCGGGCTCTCCGGCCTGGCGGTGATGGCGGCGATCTGCGCCGCCTGCGCCTTCTGGATCCTCACCGGCTGGTCGGCCGGCGCCACCACGGCGATGATGGCGGCAGTGGGCGGCAGCCTCTTCGCCGGGCTGGACGACCCGGCGCCGGCCATCCTCCGCTTCATGCAGGGCGTGGCCATCGCCGTGCTGGTCTCCGGCACCTACCTGTTCGCCATCCTGCCGGCGGTGGATGGCTTTGCCCTGCTGCTCCTGGTGCTCGGCGCCTGCTACTTGCCGCTGGGGGCGCTGCTGGCGGTGCCGGCGCTGACCCCGCGCACGGCGCCCGTGGCGATCAACGGCCTTGCCCTGCTCGCCCTGCAGGGCAGCTACGAGGCCGACCCGATTGCCTTCCTCGATGGCGCCTGCGCCATGCTGCTCGGCTTCGGCGCGGCGCTGCTCGCCACCCGCCTGCTGCGCAACCTTGGCGTCCAGCGCCGGGTGGCGCGGCTGAGCGCGGCCGACCGCCGCGACCTGCTGCGCCTGGCCGAGGCCCGCACCCCGCCGCCCGACCTCCGCCGCATCGCCAGCGCCATGCTGGACCGCTTCGAGGCGGCGGCGGCGCGGCTTGGCGCTGGAGATCCCGCCACGCTCGGCGCGCGGGAGCTTGCGGAGCTGCGGGCGGCGCTGAACCTGCTGCGGCTGCGCCAGGCCGCGCCCCGCCTGCCCGCCCCG
>NZ_JAMZIK010000167.1 GCF_024178315.1 Siccirubricoccus soli
AGGCGCGGCGGCGCAGGGGGCGGCGGGGGTGGGGATGGCGGCTGCACCGCCTCCGGCACGGGCGGAGCCTGGGGCGCCGCCACGCTCGGGGGCGGCGGCGGGGTGGCGGGGGCCGCCCCTTCCGGCTCGGCCGGCCGGCCCTGCTCGCCGGATTCGAAATACATGGCGTAGGCCGGCGGCGGCAGCGGCTCCGGCGGCTTCTCCTTCCACCAGGGGGCGATCACCGCCAGCAGCGCCAGGCCAAGATGCAGCAGGGCGGAGGCCAGCAGCGCCCAGCGCAGCCGCCGTGCAAGGCGGCGCCGGGCCCGGCGCCGCCCGCCGGGGCGCTCGGCCAGCCGCCCGCCCCCCAGGCTCAGCCTGTCCTGCTGCGTCCCGTCCAGGCGCAGCCCCTCCGGCGGCGCCGGCTGTATCCCGAGGG
>NZ_JAMZIK010000168.1 GCF_024178315.1 Siccirubricoccus soli
CGCCGGGGCGCTCGGCCAGCCGCCCGCCCCCCAGGCTCAGCCTGTCCTGCTGCGTCCCGTCCAGGCGCAGCCCCTCCGGCGGCGCCGGCTGTATCCCGAGGGACGGCCCGTCCGGCCGCCTCCGGCGCTGCTCGGCGCGAAGCTCCGCCACGCCGGCCGGTCAGCCCGGCTCGTCGCGTGGTCCGCCCGGCCTCGGTCCGCCGGGCCGCGCTCCGCCCTGGGTTCCGCCGCCGGCGCCGAACATCCTGAACATGCCGGCCATCGCGTCGCGCATCTGCTCCGGCGTCTGCGGCAGCAGCGGCATCCAGGCACGCAGCAGCGCCTCCGGCGAGGTGGCTGAGACGGCCTCCAGCATCTGCGCCTGCAGCTTCGCCATCACCGCCTCCTGCATCGGGCGCAGATCCGGCAGGCCGAGGGATTGGCGGGCTTCCTCCGGCGTGCAGTCGATCTCGATGGTGATCTTCATGCGCAAGGTATGGCCCCGGCGGGCCGGCAACGCCAGCGTGGCAACAGAGCCGTTACCAGCGGCCGGGTTTCGCCGCCCGTCGTCGCGCGGCCGGGCCTATTTCCAGGGGCTGGCCCGCCAGAGAGCGGCGTAGCGGCGATCCTCGGCCTCGACGAATGCGCGCATCTCGGCCGGGCCCATATGGCGCAGCACCACATAGTCCCGCTCCGCCAGGGCGTGGAATTCCGGGTCCGCGGCGATGGCGGCCAGCGCCTCCGCCAGCCGCGCCTGCACCGGCGCCGGCGCCCCGGCCGGCAGCAGCACGCCGCGGGCGGCGCCGGCCACGGCGTCGAATCCCTGCTCCCGCATGGTCGGCAGATCCGGCACCCGGTCCCAGCGCTCCCGGTCCATCAGGCCGAGGATGCGCACCTCCCCCGCCGCATGCTGCTTCACCGTGAGGCTGACGGTGGAGACGGCGCCCGCGGCATGGCCGCCCTGCACCAGGCTCAGCGCCTGGGCGGCGCCCTGCATCGGCACCCAGGTGAAGCGGACACCCGCGACGCGCTCGAGCTGCATGAGCGCGAGCTGCGGTGCGCCCCCCGCCCCCGCCCCGGCGATCGCGATGCTCTCCGGCGCCGCCCGCGCCGCGGCCACCAGCTCCGCGAGGCTGCGATAGGGCGTGCCGGCGCCGACGAAGAGGGTGTAGGGCTCGTCGGTCAGCATCCCGGCGTAGAAGAAGCTGTCCAGCCGGTAGCGCGGCGCGCTGTCGTGCAGCGCGGTGACGAGGGCGGGGAAGGAGGCGAAGGCCAGCACATGGCCATCCGGCCGCGCCGCCGCCGCCTCGTTCAGCATCAACATTCCGCCCGCCCCCGGCCGGTTCACCACCTGCACCGGCGCGCCCAGGCGGCGTTCCAGGAAGGGCGCCAGCATCCGGGCGGCGATGTCGATATTGCCGCCCGGGGCGAAGCCGACGAGGAGCTGCAGCGGCCTCTCCGGCCAGGCCCGGGCGGGGCCGGCCCAGGCCAGCAGCGCGAGGAGCAGGAGAAACGGGCGGCGCATGAACCGCAGCCTAGAGCAGCCCCAGCGTGACGGGAACGGGGACCGTTCCCGTCACGCCGGGATAAGCTGCTCTGGATCCTCATGTTTCAGGGCATCCTGCGGGCTGACCAAAGGCGGTCGGCGGGCAGATGCTCCGGCGCCGCTTGCCGCACCGCGCCAAGCCTTTACCCTCCGCGCCACGGCCCTCCGGAGATGCGCGATGCTGCGGTTCAGCAATTTCCTCTTCCCCGAGGCGACGACGCCCGAGGACGATGCCCGGATCATCGCCGAGAGCCTGGAGGAGGCGAAGCTCTGCGACGAGCTGGGCGTCGAGGTGCTGTGGCTGGCCGAGCACCATTTCGACGGCAATTGCGCCTATGTGGACCCGACCACCTTCGCCGCGGCGGTGCTGGCGGCGACGAAGCGCATCAAGCTCGGCTTCGCGGTGGCGCAGGTTTCGCTGCACCATCCGGTGCGGCTCGCCGAGCAGATGGCGTTGCTCGATAATCTCGGGAAGGGCAGGCTGATCGTCGGCCTCGGCCGCGGCACCGCCTACAATGTTTATGAATACCAGGGCTTCGGCATCGACTGGCAGGAGGCACAGGGGCGCTACGAGGAGGCGGAGGAGATCATGCTCCGCGCCTGGACCAGCGAGACCGGCCTGACCCACAAGGGGAAGTTCTGGGACCTGCACATGCCGCGGCTCCGGCCCATCTGCTACACCAAGCCGCATCCGACGGTGCTGCGCGCCTCGTCCTCGGAGGAAGGCGCGCTGCATCTCGCGCGGCGCGGCCTGCCTTTCATGATGAACGTCCAGTCGCTGGAGGCGACGCGCACGCGCCTTGCCCGCTACCGCGCGGAGCTGGCGGCGAGCGGGCACGACGAGGCGGTGATCGCGCGCTGCATGGCGGAAAGCTGGGTGTGGCGGAACGTGGTGGTGGCGGAGACGGACGCCGAAGCCGAGCGCGTCGCCATCCCGGCCTTCGAGGCGATGCAGGCGCATCGCCGCGAGATGCGCGAGAAGGTCTATGCCGAGCAGGGCATCCGCATGGTAAAGGAAACCGTGCCGCCGGCGCGGGTGCAGGTGGAGCACGCGCTGATCTACGGCTCCCCGGCCACCGTCGCGGCGCGGATGGCGGAGATCGACCGCACCGGCGTGGGCGGCGTGATCTGCGCCTTCCGCCTCGGCCCGATGCCGGATGCGGTGGCGCGGGAATCGATCCGCCTGTTCATGACGCGGGTCGCGCCGGAATTCCAGCCGGGCCGCGCCGCCGCGGCGGAGTGATGCCCGGCCTGCCGGGCGCGCCGGTGGACCCGAAGCTCGGTATTCCGCGCGGCCGGCATGAGAAGAAGCGCTTGCCCTGCCCATGGCAGGGGCTCCGCCCTTGGCAGCCGTGCCGCCGATCTCGCCGGGGCCAAGGCCCGGCCCTGCCCAGGCTCCGCAGGCGCGACGGGCCTGCGAGCATATTGTCGCCGGGCGGGTAGGGAGCGGCGCCCTTGGCCGTTCTGGCTGCCATGCGGCCATGGCCGCTAGAGCGGTTTCCGTTCGCACTGGCTCACGGAGCCCGCGCTAGGTTGTTGTTATAGCGAGCAAATACCTCCGATCAGATGATTCCATCTGATCGGAGTTTGCTCTAGGCAAGGCCCGCCGTCGCCGGCAGGCTGTGGTTTCCGGAGGGACCCGCCATGCCCGACCCCACCCCCCACGCCATCCTCGCCGCGCTCTGGGAGCTGGCCGGGCTGGCGCCCGACCGCCTTGGCCCGCTGGAACTGCCGGGGGAGGAGCCGGCGCTCCCCTCCTCCTTCCGCGTCGGCGCGGCGGCGCAGGCCAGCATCGGGGCCGTCACCGCCGCGGTGGCCGCCCTGCATGCGGCGCGCGGCGGGCCGCTTCAGGCGGCGCAGGTGGAGATGCGGGAGGCGGCGCTGGAATTCCTCAGCGAACGCTACATGCTGCACAACGGCGCCCCGGCCGGGTCCGGCTGGGACTCCATTGCTGGTACGTACCGGTGTGGCGACGGTCGTTTCGTACGCCTGCATACGAATTTTCCCCATCATCGCGCCGGGGTGGTGAAGCTGCTGGGCGGCGCCGCGACGAAGGAGGCGGTGGCGGCGGCCCTGCAGGGCTGGCAGGCCTTCGCCTTCGAGGAGGCGGCGGCCGAGGCCGGGCTCTGCGTCACCGCCATGCGCAGCTTCGCGGCATGGGATGCCCACCCCCAGGGCCAGGCGCTGGTCAGCCTGCCACCGCTGCGCATCGAGAAAATCGGCGAGGCCCCGCCCCGCCCCCTGCCGCCCCTGGCCGCAAGGCCACTCGCCGGCCTGCGGGTGCTGGACCTGACGCGGGTCATTGCCGGGCCGGTCTGCGGCCGGACGCTCGCGGCACATGGGGCCGAGGTGCTGCATGTCAGCGCCGCCCATCTGCCGAGCTTCGACGACCTCGTGCTGGATACCGGCCGCGGCAAGCGCACCGCCGCCATCGACCTGCGCGACCCGGCGGGGCAGGAGACGCTGCGCGGCCTGGCCCGCCAGGCCGATGTCTTCCTGCAGGGCTACCGCCCCGGCGCCATCGCCGGCCATGGCTTCGGCCCGGCGGCGCTGGCGGCCCTGAACCCCGGCATCGTCTGCACCTCGCTCTCCGCCTATGGCGAGGTCGGGCCCTGGGGCGACCGGCGCGGCTTCGATTCGCTGGTGCAGACCGCCAGCGGCTTCAACCATGCGGAGGCGGTGGCGGCGGGCGCCGACCCGGCGGATGCCGCGCCGAAACCCCTGCCCTGCCAGGCGCTCGACCACGCCTCGGGCTATCTGCTGGCCTTCGGCACCCTGGCGGCGCTGCTCCGCCGGGCGGAGGAGGGCGGGAGCTGGCTGGTCCGGGTCTCCCTGGTCGGCACCGGCATGTGGCTGCGCCGGCTGGGCCGGCTGCCCGAGGGCTTCCGGGCCCGGACGCCGGACATGGCGGAAGTCGCCCCATTCCTGGAGGAGAGCGAGGGCGGATTCGGCAGGGTCGCGGCGCTGCGCCATGCAGGGCGTCTGGCGGCGACGCCGCCCTTCTGGGCCCTGCCCCCCGCCCCGCTGGGGAGCCATGCGCCCCGCTGGCAACAGGTCGGTGGGACAAGCACTGGTTGAATCTTCGTCAAAACAATCCCCTCATAGGTTGGGGAACGCCGCCGGGCCGATCCTGTGGCGTATAATTCCTCGGCTGAATCCGCCCCCCGGCATCAAGACCCCGGGTTGTGCCCGAGCTGCCGCAACGGTTGTTACTGGCAGAACGAGGCCGTCATGACGTGATGGTGGGAAGATGAGCCAGTGATGCACACCTAGGACGATTTCGTTGCTACTCCTTGTCTACCACCGGCCGCATGCCTCCGGCCGGGGCACAAGGAGAAGATGCAATGACCCTGCTGAGCGAAATTTCGCTGAGCTCGATGCCGCTGGCATCGCTGCGGTTGCCCGAGGATCCCAGGACCCGCATGGCCGCCAGCCTGCCAGGCTGGATTCAGCCCTTCCTCACCTGGCTGACCGCGAAGCCCGCCCCGGGCGAGGCGGCGCCGCAGCGTTCCGCCCAGGGCTTCGTCGCGCGGGCCCTGCTCTGGATGCTCGGCGGCACGGCGCTGTCCTATGCCGTGCTGCTGGCCGGCACGCCCTGGCTGTGGCTGCTGCTGCCACTCGGGCTGCTGGCGACGAGTTGCGGCCTTGGCCTGTTCCAGGTGGTGGTGTTCCACCACTGCTCGCACGGCACGGTGTTCCGCACGCGGGAGATGAACCAGCGGGTCGGCCGGTTGATCTCCGCCCTGCTGCTGTTCAAGCGCTTCGAGGATTACCAGCGCGAGCACATGCTGCACCACAGTCCGCGCAAGCTGCTAACGGAGGAGGATGAGTTCGCCGATTTCGTCCTCGGCATGTGCGGGCTGGAGCCGAACCTGCCGAAGGCCGAGCTGTGGCGTCGGGTGCTCACCAATTGCGCCTCCCCGGTCTTCCACTGGCAATTCGCGCGGCGGCGGGTGAAGGCCAGCCTGATGACCGGCGACCGGGCGCATAACTGGACCGGGCGGCTGGCCTGGGGCGCCGCCATCGCCGCCGCGGCAGCCACCGGCACGCTGGGCGAATTCCTCCTCGCCTGGGTGCTGCCGGTCACTGTGCTGCTGCAGATCGCGACCGTCGGCCGCATCCTCTGCGAGCACCGCTTCCCTGAGGCCGAGGTGCTGGCGGTGCGCGACCGCACCTTCGTCTGCCATGCCACGGCCGGCGTCTTTCCCGGCAGCGCCCCGCCTGCCGTGACGGCCGATACCCTGGCCGGGCTGCTGGCCTGGGCCCGCTGGTGGGCGGACATGCTGACGGTGCAACTCTTCGTCCGCCTCTTCGTGCTGGTGGGCGACGCACCCTGCCACGATTTCCACCACCGCAAGCCGGCGACGCGGAAATGGGCCGACTACATCCACGCCCGCCAAGCGGATCTCGAAGCCGGCTCCCCAGGCTTTCCCCTCGGCTATTTCGAGACCTGGGGATTGTTCCAGGCCATCGATCAGAATCTCGGCACGCTGGCGATGACGGCGCCGGAGAGCATCGGCCGTTGAGGCGAGGGTGGCGGGCGGCCGGACCCGCCACTCCCCCGCTTTCGGCCGACGCGGCCCCGAGCGTGATCGCTAAGGGCATGGTCATCGAAAAACGTCGGATAAGCCACACAAGAAAATTGGAGCAGGCGGTGCGAGCGGCAGCGAAGGCATCACACTTCGGCGAAGAGTGCTTCGGAGCACGCCACGCCGGAGAGAGCGGCCTGCGGGGCGATGGAGCACGGCGCGCTCCATGAGCCGGGCGACACGCTGCTTGGAAGGGCAGCGCGCTGATCTGGCGCGCCGCGAACGCTCAGCCGAGAGTGAGCCGCACTCGCTCCGCCGGCAGCCGGATGCTGACCGTGGTGCCCTCGCCCGGCACGCTCTCGATGCAGAGCGTGCCGCCATGCGCCTCGGTCAGCGCCTTGGCGATGGGGAGGCCGAGCCCGGCGCCGCCGAAGCTCCGCGCATGGGAGCCCTCGATCTGCTGGAAGGGCTCCAGCGCGCGGGGAATGTCCTCCGCCCGCATGCCGATGCCGCGGTCCCGCACCTGCAGCACCGCACCTTCGCCGGACAGCGTCGCGGCGATGGTCACGATGCCCTGCGGGCGGGAGAATTTCACCGCATTGCCCAGCAGGTTCTGCACCACCTGGCAGAAGCGCAGCGGATCGACGAGGAATTCGAGGCCGGGGACGGCGGTGCCGGGCTCGATGGCCACGTCGCGCCGCTGCACCCCGGCCGACACCATCTGCACCGCCTGCTGCAGCAGCTTGCTCGCCGGCACCCATTCCGTCGCCAGCGCCGGCACCGCGTTCTCGATGCTGGAATAGTCGAGGATGCCGTCGATGAGGCCGAGGAGCTGCCGGCCGGCGCCGAGGATCTGCACCGCGTAATCGCCCCGGCTTGCCTCGGTGAGCGGATAGGGCGAGCGCGGCGCCAGCATCTCGGAGTAGCCGATGATGGCGTTGAGCGGCGTGCGCAGCTCATGCGTCAGCGTGGCGAGGAAGCGGGCGCGGGCCTGGCTCGCGCGTTCCGCCGTGGTCTTCGCGGCGCGCAGCTCCACCTCCGCGCGCTTGCGCAGCAGCACGTCGATATAGACGGAGAGCGCGCCCTCGATCAGCTCCTGGTCGCCTGCCTCGAAGGGCCGGCTGACATTGCTCTCGGACTGGTTGCCGATGATGAGCGCATGGCCCGAGGGGTGGTCATAGGCCCAGAGGACATAGGGCAGGCGGAGGACCGCCGTCAGCTCATAGGCCGGCGGCTCGATCGGGGTGCGGGAGGTGGTGAAGAAGAAGGATGGCGGCGCTGGCAGCGCCAGGCGCCGCGGCGCGTCCGCGACATGCGGGCCGATGGCGTGCGTCACCCGGAACACGCCCTCCCCCGCCGCGGGGTCGGCGGCGAGCAGCGCGGCGCCGTCGCAGAGCGTGTTCTCCATGATCATCTCGAGGATCGGCGCGCCGATCTCCTCCGGCGCCACGTCGCCATCCGCCAGGCGATAGGCCTCGCGGATCAGCCGCGCCACGGTGCGGCTGCGCCGCGCCTCGCGGAAGGCCTGGCTCTGCTCCTCCTGCAGCCGCAGCAGCCGGGCGCCGAGATCGTTGCACTCACGCCGGTAATAGGCGAGCTCACGCTCCAGGACCCCGGGCGAGCTTTGCGACAAGGCTGCGCTCATGCCCTGGCCGACCGAAGCACGGTCAGCACGCCGGTCCAGTCGAGCGGCTTGGACGGGCCGCCCGCGAAGGGCGCCACCTCGACCCCGGAATAGAAGCCGAGGAAGGGCGTTCCCGCATCCAGACCGCGTGCCACGAGCTCCGCCTCCTCTACCGGTGCGCCGCTGCGCGCGCTGCCGCGCCCGGCACAGTCGATATATAGGCCAAGGAGATTATCGCCACCGGCTATGGCAGAATTGATCGCCGCCACGCCACGCCGCACCGATTCCAGCATGAGCGAATTATCGCGACTCATGATCTGCACCTGCGTGCCGAGCGCGAAATCCGGCTCGAACAGCGTGACCGCGCCGGTCTCCGGCGCGGCGCGCAGGATCAGCCGGTTCACATAGGCATTCTCGTCATAGGGCGCGAAGGGGTCGCCCTGCTTCTGGCCGAGCGTCGCCACCAGCGACAATTCGTGACCTTTCGCGCCGCCGAGCGGCAGGCCGAGCATGCGCTCGATGACGGCGAGCGCCGGCTTGCCGTCCAGCTCATAGACATCGGCGCCGTCGATCCGGGTGATCTCCATGAAGGTGGAGACCGGGCGGCAGCCATGCATGATGGCCGTCTCCGCCGCGATGCCGGGCGGGAAGACCAGGGCGACGGCAGCATGCTTCACCACCTCCCTGCCGTCATAGACCCAGCCGCCGGTGAGGTTCATGTCGGTCAGCAGCCCACCGCCGAGCAGGTGCAGCGGCGCATCGCCGAAGCCGGCATGGAAGCCCTCGACGATCGAGCTCGCATGATGCAGGCGGAGCGGCGCGGAACTCGCCACGCTGTCGAACAGCAGCAGCACCACGGCGTCGCGCGTCACTTGGCTGCGCACCTCGTCGCCGAGCACGGCGCCTGCCGCGCGCTCATCCGGCAGGAGCTGGCGGGTGACCAGCGCCCGCGGCGTCACTTCCGGGTCGCGGAAGGCGATGAGGCCGAGCTCGAAGCCGCTATAGCCATAGCCCTCCCGCGCGATGGCGCCGGCGGCGGAGCCGCCATGGATCGGCACCTCCTCCCCGCACTCCCGGCGCAGCGCCGCCAGCACCGCATGCGGGTCCAGCTTGCCGCCGACGAAGGCGAGCAGGAGCCGGGCCGGTGCCGGCCCCAGCGCCGCCACGCAGCGCCGGACCGCGGTCGCGGGGTCGGAATGCTTCGCATAGCCCACCGCGATCACGCCGCGCCCTCCGTCGCATCCGCCACTGGCGGGGCGGGCCCTGTCAGCCTGGCGAGGCATTCCGCCAGCTCCGCCGGGGAGACCGGCTTGCGCAGCAGGGCGAAGCCGGCGCGCGCCGCCTGAGGGGCGATCTCCGCCACCTTGCCGGTGCCGGTCAGCAGCACCGCCTGGAGGCCGGGGCGCAGCACCCGCGACGCCTCGATCAGCGCGATCCCGTCCATCCCCGGCATGACCAGGTCGGTCACCAGCGCGTCGCAGGGCTCCCCGGCCTCCAGCAGCGCCAGGGCCTGGCCGGCATCCTCGGCAAGGCGCACCTCGTAGCCCTCATGCCGCAGGCACTCTGCCAGGTAGCGGCGCATCAGCGGCTCGTCCTCGACGATCAGCGCATGGCCGCGCAGCAGCGGCAGCGCCGGCTCCTCGGCGGCATTGGCCCGCGGCAGCCAGAAGGTGACGGTGGTGCCGAGGCCGGGCGCGCTGTCCAGCCGCATGGCGCCGCCGGCCTGGGCGATGAAGCCATCCGCCATGGAGAGGCCCAGCCCCGTCCCCTTCTCCCGCGGCTTGGTGGTAAAGAAGGGCTCGACGGCGCGGGCCAGCGTCGCCTCGTCCATGCCGACGCCGGTATCGGCGACCCAGAGCCGGACATAGTCGCCGGGCGGCAGGTCGGTGCCCTGGGGCTGCTCGCCCGGCGGCTCCTCCGCCGCGCCCAGGGTGACGCTGCCGCCATCCGGCATGGCGTCCCGCGCATTCACGGCGAGGTTGATCAGCGTCGTCTCGAGCTGCGCCTGGTCGGCCCGCAGCGGCGGCAGGTTGGGCGGCACGTCCACCAGCACGCGGATGCCGGGGCCGAGCGCATTGGCCAGCACGGCCCGCAGGTTCAGCAGCAGCCCGCCGGGGTCGAGGTCGCCGGCATGCATCTCCTCCCGCCGCGCGAAGGCGAGCAGGCGGCGGGAGATGGCGGTGCCGCGCTCGGCTGCTTCCCGCACGCTGGCCAGCAGCCGGCGCGGCTCGCCATCGAAGGTGACGAGGGCGGCGCCGTGCCGCTTCTCGAGCAGCGACAGCCCGGCGAGCACCGCGGCCGAGGCGTTGTTGAAATCGTGCGCCACGCCGCCGGCAAGCTGGCCGAGCGCCTCCAGCTTCTGGGTGTGGCGCAGCCGGTCCTGCGCCGCGGCGCGCGCCGCGGCCTCCGCGGCGAGCTGCGCGGTGCGGTCGGCGATGCGGCGTTCCAGCGTCTCCATCAGGTCGCGCAGCGCCGCCTCGGCCTCCTTCGCCTCGGTGACGTCCACGCTGCAGCCGACATAGCCGAGCACGACGCCATCGCCGCCGACCTGCGGTGCGGCCTCGCAACGGTGCCAGCGGCGCTGCCCGAACTGGTCCTGCACCCGCACCTCGGTGCGGAAACCGCCGCGGCGCGCCCGCGCCTCGGCGAAGACGGCATCGAAGCGCGGCAAGTCCTCGGATGCCAGGAGATGCGGCCAGCCACCGGCCCGCAGCACCTCCGCCATCGTCCCGAAGACCTCCTCGAACCGCCTGTTCGCATAGACGAGCCGGCCGGCTTCATCCGTAATCCAGATCAGGGCGGGCACGTCATCGGCGACGTCATAGGGCATGCTGCGGGGTGCATGCCCGGGCTCGACATGCCCTGTGTCGAACAACGGCGCATTATCCTCCGGCGTGGGCAGGGCCTCCTTCGGCATGGGCGCGGACCCGGTTGTGGCTGCGGCCGCCCACCCTACTCCGCAGCGGAGACGGAAGGGGGACCACAACCTGAACTTTACCACAAGTTCGACATTTTAGCGGCATTTCGCCTGCCGACCAAGCGGCGCGCGGGTCCCCCCCCTCCCCCCGGCTACAGGAAGTCCTGCACCGGCTGGCCCAGCAGCACCTGCCCGGCGGCGGCGAAATGCGCGCGGCGGGCCTGGATCTGCTGGGAGACGGTGTGGATGTCGCGGAACCGGCGCTCCAGCGGGCTGCCCGGCCGGATCGCGTCGATGCCGGCGGCGCGGTGGGCCCAATCCGCCGCCTCCACCGCCGCCTGGATCGCCTGGGCGCAGCCGAGCCGCAGCCGGGCACGCGCGGGGATGCCGAGGGCGCCCTCGGCCGGCGCCGCCGCCACCATCTCCTCCAGCATCTCCCGCAGCCAGGCGCGGGCGGCGCCGATCCCCGCCTCCGCCTTGGCGAAGCCGTCCTGCACCAGCGGGTCGGCGGCGAGCAGGCTGCGGCCGCGCGGCGTCTTGGCCGACGCCAGGGCGGCGAAGCGGTCCAGCATGGCGCGGGACAGGCCGAGCGCGACCCCGGCGGCGCCCACCGCGTAGAGCCCCTGCTGGGTGAAGGCGTAGAGGGCACCGGGCTCCCGCCGCCCCTCCGGCACCTCCCGCGTCGCGCTGAACCGCTCCGGCACGAAAAGCCCCTCGACGCGATAGCCCTCGGAGGCGGTGCCGCGCAGCCCGATGGCGTGCCAATCGTCCAGCAGCTCCGCCTCGGCGGCGGGAAAGAGCAGGGTGCGGATGGCCGGTCGGCCATGGCGGTTCTGCCGCAGCGTCCCGTCCGGCTCCCGCACCGGACAGTGCACGCCCATCCAGGTGGCAAGCCGGCTGCCGCTGGCGAAGGCGAATTGGCCGGAGACGCGGTAGCCGCCCGGCACCGCCTCCGCCACCGTGCCGTTGGGCGGGCCCCAGGCCACCAAGCTGTCGGGTGGGCCGAAGATGGCGGCGGCCTCGGCCGGGCCGAGATGCGCCGCGATCAGCGCCGCGCTGTTGGCGACGAAGGCGCACCAGCCGATGGAGGCATCGTGGCGGGACAGCTCCTCGATCGCGAGGAGGTAGGTGGCGGGATGCACCTCTCCCCCGCCGAGGGAGCGCGGCAGGAGCATGCGGCAGAGCCGGGCGCCATGCAGGGCGGCGGCGAGCTCGGGCGGGATGCGGCGGGTGGTCTCGATGGCATCGGCGGCGGCACCGATGGCCGGGCCGAGGGCGCGGGCGGCGGCGAGCGGGTCAGGCGAGGCAGGGAGATCCATGCGGGTCCCTTCCATGGCTGCGGGAGGAGAGTGTCCCGCCCTTTTCCCCCCGGGGGAAGCGTTTCCCGCGGCCGGCCCGGGGCCGGCCGGCAGCGCGGAAGGACGGCCAGCCGGCCCCGGCATGGGCAAGGCGGCCCCTTCTCCACGCTCGGGAAGGCAGCGGGCCGGCCGGCAGGCCTGCCGGCCGAGGGTCCGGTCCATCAGCGTCCGGGCATCCGGCCGGTCCCGCATGGCCGCCGCGACGGCGGACCGCTGGCCGAGGCCACCGGCCTCGGCAGTGCGCCCCTCGGCCCCCCGGCCACAGCGCCGGTCGGTCCGGCCGCTATTTCGGCAGCCGCACCTCCCGCCCCATCACCCGCTCATAGACCTTCAGGCTGGTGGAGCTGTCCTCCCCGCCGAGGCCCATGCCGCGGGCCATGCGCATCAGGTTCAGCACCTGCGGTGCGATCATCCCCGGCACGCCATGCTCGGTTGCCAGCTCCACCGCCAGGGAGAGGTCCTTGTAGGCGAGGTCGAGGTGGAAGCTCGCCTCGAACTTCCCGGCCAGGGCGCGGTGCTCCAGGCCGCGGATCGCCGCGCTGTCGCCCGAGCCGTTGGTGATGATCTCGAAGAGCTTGCGCAGGTCGATGCCGGCCATGGCGCCCATGGTCATCGCCTCCATCGCCGCCGCGGCGTTGCAGAAGGCCAGCATGTTGTTGAGCAGCTTGGCGACCGAGGCGGTGCCGATCGGCCCGACATGCACCACGGTGCTGGAGAAGGCGGCGAGCAGGGCGCGATTGGCCTCGAAGACGCTCTCCTCGCCGCCCGCCATCACCACGATGGTGCCGGCGGTGGCGCGCGGCACGCCGCCGGTCACCGGGCTGTCCAGCATGGCGATGCCCTTCTTCGCCAGCTCCGCCGAGAGCCGCTTCACCACGGCGGGGGAGTTGGTGCTGAGGTCGATATAGGTGCTGCCGGGCTTCGCATGCTGGGCGATGCCGCCCTCCCCCAGCACCACCGCCTCCACATGCTTCGGCATCGGCAGGGAGGTGAAGATGACGTCGCATTCGGCGGCGAGCTTGGCCAGGCTTTCCGCGGCCGTGCCGCCGACGGCGACGCAGGCGGCCACGGCCTCGGGGTTCAGGTCGTGCACCACCACCTGGTGGTTCACGCCCTTGATCAGGTTGCGGCACATCGGGCCGCCCATGTTGCCCAGGCCGATATAGCCGATCTTCATGACGCTTCCTCCGCCCCCTGGCTTGGGGGATGCGCCAATCATCTCCGTTGCACGTCGGGTGTCCAGCCCATGCCGGGGCGGTGCCGCGCCGGCCCGCGTCACTCCGGCACTTCGCAGTGGATGTAATGGGCGTAGCCGGCCCAGCTCTCGAAGCTGCCGACCACCCGCAGCCCGACCGCCTCCGCCATGGCGGAGAGGGTCTCCACGGTGAAGAGCCACCACCAGGGCGAGTAGTTCGGCATGCCGTCGGGCAGCACCCAGGGCTCCCGCTCCGGCGCGTTGATGTTCGGGATCTTGATGTGCAGCTCGTCGAAATGCCGCTGCATGACGGCCAGCGCTCCGCCGCGCAGCGCCGGCAGGGCCAGCATGCGGCCCTCGCTGAAATCCACCGCGCCGGCCGCGTTGCGGACCTGCTCCGGCACGGTCATCGCGCCGAGCAGGAGGTGCCGGCCCGTCAGGCGCCGCAATTGCCGCAGGGAGTGGAAGGGGTCGGGGCAGTGGTAGATGACGCCCGAGCAGTGCAGCACCTCGAACTGGCCGAGGCGGTGCGGCAGGTCCGGATCGTCGAGGTCGCCCTGGATGCTGACGTAGCCGGAGACGCCGAGCCGCGCGCAATGCGCGTCGAATTCCTGCCACAGCTCGTTGCCGAGGGGCTGGTGGTCGATCATCGTCGCGGCGGCGGCGCCGGCCTGGAGCGCGACCGAGATCCGCTCGTTCGTGGTGCCCCAGAGCCCGCCCAGATCGGCGAAGGAGCGGCCCGGAACCAGGCTGGAGATGAGCGACTGGATATCCATGCCCGGACTCTCCGCAGGGGCGTGACGCTGGCCGAGAGCTATCCTCGTGCCCCGTCAGGGTCAATGAAGCCGACCGCGGCGGGGGCGGCCGCCCTGCCAAGCTGGGCCGTCTGCCGGTTGCGGAAGGCGGATCCCGGAGTCCGGTCGGCCAGCCGATCCGCAGGCCCCCTCCCCTATCCCGGCGGCAGGATCCGGCAGGCCTCGGCCGCTACCCGGGCGAGGCGCAGCAGCCGCCGCGCCGCCACGGCGCCGGCCGCCGCCTCGCCGGCGAATTGCTCCAGCAGGCGGTTGGAGAGCAGGGCGCGGGCGGCGGCATCCACCGCGATATCCGTGGCGGCGACGGTCGCGGCATCCGCCATGACCCGGCGCAGCAGCGCCAGGGTGCCAGCCAGCCCCGGCCGCAGCCCGTGCAGCGCCGCGACCTGCCGCACCAGCCGCACCCCGCGCCAGGCAAAGACCAGGGCATCCAGCCCCGGCGAGGGGCTGACCGCCGTGACCGCGAAGCCCTGCACCGCCGCCGCCCGGCCGAGCGCGGCGGCGCGCGCCTCCAGCACCGGCAGGGGCCCGGCCTCCAGCAGGGCACGCAGCTCCGCCACGCTGCCGGCCTGGCGGAGGGCGGGCTGCAGCGGCGCCGCCTCGGCCACGCTGCCGGCCCAGCGCAGCGCCTCGGCGCGGGAAGTGGGCAGGTCGCCACGGGCGAAGGCGGCGCGGGCGCGGTCTACCGCACGGATGGCGGCGAGGCCCCGCAGCTCCGACCACAGGCCGGAAAGCAGCAGCCCGAAGCCGCCCGCCACCACGGCCAGCGTCGCCCAGCCCTGCACCGGGCCGCGGGCGAACTGGTCCGCCACGTAATTCCCCGCGGCCAGCGCGCCGAGGCCGAGGCCGAGCAGGCCGAGCCCCGCCACCGCCCGCACCGGGCCGGAGAGCCGCGCGGGGGGCGGCGCCGCGGCCGGCACCACCGCCTGCTCCCAGCCGAAATCGAGCCGCGGGGCGGGGCCGGACGCCTCCTCCTCCAGGATGATGCGGGGGCCGCGCGGGGGCTCGGCATCGCTCACAGCAGGTCTCCGATCAGGGCGGCCAGCAGCGTATCCAGGCCGAGATGCGGGATGCCGGCGGCGCCATGCGGGTCCAGCCGCGGGGGCTGGAATTCGGGCATCTCGAAGAAGCCATGGGTCCAGAACTCGGGCTCCGGCGGCCGCAGCGGGATCTCGCCAGGATAGACCTTGGCAGGTTTGCCTCCCGGCAGCACGCCGCGGACGGCGGCGACCGGGCGGCCTTCCAGCGTCGCCACCGCATCCTCCGTGCAGCGGATGCTGGCCAGGGTGTGGATGCTGGTGGCGACGCCCGCCGCCCCGGCCCGCGCCTCCGGCCCCGCCACCAGATGGCCGAGCAGCGCCGCCAGCGCGTCCCGCTGGCGGGAGGGGACGTGGTCCGCCTTGGTGGCGACGAAGGCGACGCGGCTGGGCCCGGTGCCGAGCACCCGATCCAGCCAGCCGCCGCCCTGGCGCAGCGCGGCGGCGATGGCGCCGATCGCCTCCGCGATGTCGGCGAAGGCGGCGGGGCCGGCATGCAGCGCGCCGAGCACATCCACCAGCACCGCCTGGCGGTCGAAGCGGCGGAAGAAGGGGGTGAAGAATTCGTCCCGCTGTGCCGTCCGGTAGGCGGCGTGACGGCGGGCAAGCAGGGCCGGCAGGGGGCCGCCGATGCCGGGCGGCAGGGGGAAGAACCAGAGCAGCGGCATCTCCCCCCGCGGCCCCGGGTTCAGCACCCGCCCGGGTTGCAGGAAGCGGAAGCCGAGGCGGTCCCGGCAGGCCAGCAGGGCGTTGCGGTAGAGGGCATGGCCGCGGCGGACCAGCCCCTCCTCTTCCGGCGCCTGGGTCGGCAGGCCTTCGAGGAAGGCGAGGAAGGGAGCCACCTCCGGATCGGCCGCACCGCGACGGAGCCGGGCCAGGGCAGCAACGGACCAGGGGGCGTAGTCCTGTTCCAGCATCGGCAGGTCCAGCAGCCACTCGCCGGGGTAGTCCAGCAATTCCAGCGTCAGCGTCCGCTGGCCGAGCAGGCCGGCGAAGAGCCCTCCCCGCTCCAGCTCCAGGGTGACGGCGAGGGTGGAGAGGTCGCCGGTCCGGGCCGGCCAGGCGGGCGGGTCGGCGGCCAGCGCCGCCAGATGCGCGTCGAGATCGAAGCGCGGCAGGCCCTCGATCCCGGCGGGTTCCGGCCGCACCGCGCGCAGCCTGCCGCCCGCCGCCTGGTCCAGCGCCGGCAAGGTGCGCCGCCCGCGCCCGGCGGCCAGCAGATTGGCCAGCAGCGCCGTGAGGAAGACGGTCTTCCCCGCCCGTGTCAGGCCGGTGACCGCCAAGCGAAGCCGCGGCTGCCCGATGACGCGGCGTCCCAGCCTTTCGGCGCTCTCCGCCGCGTCGCGAATCAGGTCGAACGGATCAGGCAGCATGGCGCCCCGTCGGCGATGTCAACCCACGGGTCCAAACCTCAGACCGGGGCCCGGGGCCAGGTCCTGGCCCCGGCGGAGGTGCAGGAGGCAGCGCCTCCTGCCGGGGGTCCGGGGGCAGAGCCCCCCACCCTCAGCGCTGGATCAGCTCGATCTTGTACCCGTCCGGGTCCTCGACAAAGGCGATGATGGTCGTGCCGAACTTCACCGGCCCGGCCTCGCGCGTCACCTTGCCGCCGCCCTTGCGCACCGCCTCGCAGGCCGCCGCCACGTCCGGCACGCCGACCGCGAGGTGTCCGAAGGCCGTGCCCTGCTCGTACTTCTCCACCCCGTAATTATAGGTGAGCTCGATCTCGCCCTGCCCTTCCTCATTGCCCGTGCCGTAGCCGAGGAAGGCGAGGGTGTACTTGCCATCCGGCACGTCGCGGCGGCGCAGCTCCTTCATGCCCAGCAGCTCGGTGTAGAATTTGACGCTGCGGTCGAGATTGCCGACCCGGATCATGGTGTGCAGGAATTTGCTCATGGCATTGTCTCCTTGAACTGATCAGGGTCGATGGCCAGCAGGAAGATCCCGGCCGCGTCCGCCGCCGCCAGGGTGGCAGGGCGGTCGACCAGGATGCTGCCACCAGCCTCGATGGCGATGCCGGCCAGCCCCGCCGCCTTCGCCCCCGCAATGGTGGACGGCCCGATGGTGGGCAGGTCCAGTCGGCGATCCTGCCCGGGCTTGACCAGCTTGACCAGCACGCCGCCAGGGCCTTCCCGCCGCAGCCCGGCACAACGGGCGAGAAGCGCATCGGTGCCCTCGATGGCCTCGACGCCCAGCACCAGCCCCTGCTGCACCACGGCCCCCTGGCCGACATCCACGGCGCCGAGGGCGCGGACCACGGCGATGGCGCGGGCGATGTCGGCACGGGCCTGGGCGTCCGGCGCGACGGCGCCGAGTTGGCCGGCGCTGGGGATCAGGTCGGCCATGACGGCATGGGCGGCGACCACCTCGAAACCCTCGGCCTCCAGCGCCCGGGCGACGGCGCGGAGCAGCCCGTCATCGCCCTGGAAATAGGCCCGACCGATGCGGGCCAGCAGCCGGGCGCCGGCGGCATCGGGGCGGAGGGAGAGCAGCGAAGGGCGCTGGACGCCGCCACTCAGCACGAGCTGGCGGATGCCGCGGGCGCGGAAGGCGGCAAGGATCGCCCCGGCGGCGCCGACGCGCTCGCGGATATGCGGGATCCCGGCCCAGTCGGCGGGGTCGGCGAAGCCGTCCAGCAGGGCGGCGAAGACCGGGCGGCCGGCGGCCTGGGCGGCGCAGGCGACGCGCAGCGGGACCTCGCCGCTGCCGGCGACGATGCCGAGGGGGGTCATCGGGGTGTTGAGGGGGACGCCGCCCCCCTCAAGCTCTCCCTGCCAAAGGCCGAAAGGCCTTTGGAAACCGTGAGTTTGCCGTTCAAACCGACGCCCTCATCCTCGCGGGCGTGAGCTCGAGAGAGGTCGCGCCGCAAGGCGCGCCCTGCGACGCGAGGCCCCTCTCGATACGGCTCACTGGCCCTCGCCATTCTCCTCATCCACCCCGCCCAGCTCCGGTGCCGCCATGCGGCCGGGCCGCACCAGCTGGCGCCGCCGCGTCGGGTCGCGGACGAAGGCGATGATCTCCTGCACCAGCGCCTCATCCGGCCAGCGCTCCGCGGCCTGCTGCAGCCTGGCGGCGAACTCGCCCGAATCCTTGAACAGCAGGTTGTTGGCCAGCCGCAGGGTGCGGAGCTGGTCCCGCGAGGCGCCGCGGCGCAGCAGCCCCACCTTGTTGAAGCCGACGAGCCGGGCCGGCAGGCCGAAGACATAGCCGAAGGGCGGGATGTCGTTGGTGACGCCGGCGAGGCCCGAGACCATGGCCAGCCTGCCGATCCGCACCGTCTGGTGCACCGCCGCGCCGCCGCCGATGAAGGCGCCGTCCCCCACCTGCACATGCCCGCCCAGCATGACGTTGTTGGCGAGGATCACCCCATCGCCCAGCAGGCAGTCATGCGCCACATGCGCCTGCGCCATCAGCATGCAGCCGCCGCCGACGCGGGTGACGCCGCCGCCGCCGACCGAAGCGCGGTGGATGGTGACGCCCTCGCGGACCAGGCATTTCGGCCCGACCTCGCAGCGCGTCTTCTCCCCCTTGTACTTCAGGTCCTGGGGCGGCGTGCCGATGCTGGCGAAGGGCAGCACCCTGGTGCCCGCGCCGATCCGCGTCGCCCCTTCGACGACGATATGGGAGGAAAGCTCGACCCCGTCCTCCAGCACCGCTTCCGGACCGACGGTGCAGAAGGGGCCAATGACGACACCGGCGCCGAGGACGGCGCCGGGTGCCACCATGGCGTTCGGATGAATGGTGGCCACGCGCTCAGCGGTCCAGGATCATCGCGGCGTAATTCGCCTCAGCCACCACCTTGCCGTCCACCTTCGCCTCGGCCTGGAATTTCCAGATATTGCCGCGCTGCCGCTCCTTCACGACATGCACGCGCATCTGGTCGCCCGGCACCACCGGCTTGCGGAACTTCGCGTTCTCCACGGTCATGAAATAGACCAGCTTGCCGCGCGCCTCCGGCCCCAGCGTCTCCACCACCAGCACGGCGGCGGTCTGCGCCATGCTCTCGATGATCAGCACGCCGGGCATCACCGGATGTTCCGGGAAATGGCCCTGGAAGTAGTTCTCGTTGATGGTGACGTTCTTGATGCCGACGGCGGAGACGTTCTTCCGCACCTCGACCACGCGGTCCACCAGCAGCATCGGGTAGCGATGGGGGATGGCGCGCATGATCTGCGCGATGTCGAAGGCCTCCACCGCCTCGGAGGTGGCGGCCCCCGCCGCCGTCTCTGCGTCCATCTTACTCGGTCTTTCCCTGCTTCTCGCCGAGGCGCTTCATGCGCGCCGTCATGCGCCAGAACTCGCGCACCGGCATGGCCGGGCTGCCGATCACGTCGGATTTCGCTGCGACATCGTTCATCACCCCGGCCTGGGCCCCGATGCGCGCCTGCGTGCCGATCTGCAGATGCCCGGTGAGGCCCGCCTGTGCCGCGACCTGAACGTAGTCGCCAAGCACCGTCGAGCCGGAAATCCCCGCCTGCCCGACGACGATGCAGCCCCGTCCGGTGCGCACGTTGTGCCCGATCTGCACCAGGTTGTCGAGGCGCGTACCCGCGCCGAGCACGGTATCCCCCTGGCTGCCGCGATCGACGCAGGCATTGGCGCCGATCTCGACATGATCGCCAAGGATCACCCGGCCGAGCTGCGGCATGGTCTCGAACCGGCCATCGGGCGTGGGGGCGAAGCCGAACCCCTCCTGCCCCACCCGGGCGCCGGGATGCAGCACCACCCCTTCCCCGAGGATGGCGTGGGAGAGGCTGGCATGGGCATGGATGCGGCAGCGCGGGCCGAGCACGCAGCCGGCACCGATGGCGGCATGCGGGCCGATGATGCAGCCCGGGCCGATCTCGGCGCCGGCGCCGATCACCGCATAGGGGCCGATCTCCGCCTCCGGCGAGACGGTGGCGCCCGGCCCGATCACCGCCGTCGGGTGGATGCCCGGCGTGGCGGCGGGGGCCGGGTGGAACAGCGCGGCCACCCGGGCGAAGCCGAGATAGGGGGCGGGGACGACGATCGCGACCGTCCCCTCCGGCACCTGGTCAGCCAAGCCCTGGGCCATTACCACCGCGCCGGCCCGGGTCTCCCGGAGCTGCGGCAGGTAGCGGCGATTGTCGAGGAAGCTCACCTCCTCCGGCCCGGCCGTCTGCAACGGGCCGACGCCAATGAAAAGGCGCTCGCCATCGCCCTCGCACCGGCCGCCCGCCGCGGCGGCGATCGCCGCCAGGCGCTGTGGCCCGGCGCCGGGAAAGAAACGGGGATCGGCGGCCACGCGCCCCCCCCGCTCAACGCCGCGGCGCGGCCGGCGCCGGCGCCGCCGGGCGCGCCGGCGGCGCGGAGGAGGCCTGGGGCGTCGCCTCGCCGCTGGCCGATTCCGGCGGCAGGGTGACGCTGCGCAGCGTCTGGTTGAACTTCGTCGACACCTCCTCCGTCAGGTCGAAGGCAGGGTCGTTGAAGATCACCAGCGGCCGCGGCAATACCATATTCACATGGCGGCTGGCCGCCACCTGGCGGATGACCTGGCCGAGGCCCTGCTCGATCTCCACCAGCGCCTGCTGCGCCACCTGCTCGATGGCCCGGCTGCGCTCGCGGAAGACGCGCTGGCTGTCGGTGATGCGGTCCTGCAGGTCACGCTCCCGCTGGCGAAGCTGGTCCGGCGGCAGGCTGGCGCGCTGGTTGGCGAGCGCCGTCTGCTCGTCCCGCCAGCGGGCCTGCTCTCGCTGCAGGTCGCCGTTCAGCTTCTCCCGCCGCTTCTCGATCTCCTCCCGCACCTGGTTGAAGGCGGTGGAGACGCGCTGGATCTCCGGCACGTCGACGATGCCGATGACGGCCGTGGGCGGCTGCTGGCCGGGCGGCAGGGCGGCCGGCGGGCGCTGGGCCTGAGCCGGGCGTTGCGCCGGGCGCTGCGCCGGGGCCTGGGTCGGCCGGCTCTGGTTGCCGCCCTGGCCGGGCACGAACCATTCCTGGCCCTGGCCCTGCTGCGCCACGGCCGGCAGCGCCGCGGCGGCGGCGAGGCCGGCGGCAAGGAGAAGGCGGGCTGCGGTGCGGTGGACTGGCATATGCGAGGGAATCCCGAAGCTCATCAGAAGCGGGTGCCGAAGCCGAAGCGGAAGACCTGCGTCTCGTCGTAGGACTTCTTCACCACCGCCTGGGCGAGGTCGATGTTGATCAGGCCGAAGGGGCTGCGCCAGGAGATGCCGACCCCGGCGCCGACGCGCGGCGTGCTGTCGTCCCGCACCTCCGGGCCGCTGGCCGACTGGCTGAGCGCGCCGACATCGACAAAGGCGCGCCCGATGAGCCCGAGTTCCGCGGGAAGCGGCAGCGGGAAGCGCATTTCCGTGCTCTGGGTCCAGAGGAAGCGGCCGCCCAGGCTGTCGCTCGTGGTGACGTCGCGCGGCCCGGCGCCGGCGATGCGGAAGCCGCGGAGGTTCTCGCCGCCGAGGAAGAAGCGGTCGATGATCCGGTCCTTCTTGCCGAAGGCCGTGGCGAGGTAGCCGACGCTGGCCGAGATGGAGAGGACGTAGTCCGGGTCGCCCAGCATCCGCTCGAAGGGGATGAAGTAGCTGCCGTCCAGCCGGGTGCGCAGATAGGCGACGTCGCCGCCGAGGCCGGCGAAATCCGTTCCCAGCCGCAGCACGCCGCCGCGCCGCGGGTCGATCACCGAATCGCGGAAATCGTAGGTGAGGGTCTGGCCGATCTGCGAGAGCAGGGTGGAGCCGCGCTGCTCCAGGATGTAGCGGGAGGCGGTCTGCGAGATGTCGTAGACCTCCCGCTGCGTCAGCGTATAGGTCCAGGACTGCCGCAGCCGCTCGTTGAAGGCGTAGCCCGCGCGCAGCGCGAAGCCCGCCCGCCGCTCCCGGTAGCTGGCGATGTTGAGCAGGTTGCGCTGCAGGTAGAAGAGGTCGACGCCCGCCGCGAGGTTGCGGTCGAGGAAGTAGGGGTCGGTGACCGAGAGGTCGATCTGGCTGCGGCGCTGCGCCAGGGTGCCGTTGACGCGGGCATCGATGCCGGTGCCGAGCAGGTTGCGCTCCCGCAACCCGATATCCGCCAGCGCGCCGGCATCGGTGGAGTAGCCGCCGCCGAGCGAGACCTCGCCGGTCGCCCGTTCCTGCACCTGGGTGTGCAGGATCGCCCGGTCCGGCGCCGAGCCAGGCTGGGAGGTGATCTGCACGTCCTGGAAGTAGCCGAGGTCGCGCAGCCGCTGCCGGCTGCGGCGGATCTGCGCGGCGTTGAAGGCATCGCCTTCCGCCAGGCGGAATTCGCGGCGCAGCACGCGGTCCTGGGTGCGGGTGTTGCCGGCGATGTCGATGCGCTCGACATAGACCCGCGGCGCCTCGTTCACCTCGAAGGTGAGCTGCACGCTGCGGGCCGCCGCGTCGCGCTGGATGCGCGGCTGGACATCGACGAAGGGGAACCCGCGCAGGTTGGCGGCGTCCTGCAGCGTCTGCGCCGCGCGCTCCACCTGGTCGCCATCGTACCAGTCGCCGGTCTCGACCTCGAGCAGCCGGCGCAGCGGCGCCGCGTCAAGGTTGCGGATGTTGGAGGACACCTCGACCGAGCCGACGCGGTAGCGCACCCCCTCATCGATGGTGAAGGTGATGAAGAAGCCGCTGCGGTCCGGCGCCAGCTCCGCGGTGGAGTTGGTGATCTGGACGTCGGCATAGCCGTTGCGCAGGTAGTAGCGGCGCAGCAGCTCGCGGTCGAAGGCCAGCCGCTCCGGGTCGAACTGGTCGGAGGTGGAGAGGAAGCGGTACCAAGCCTGCTCCTTGGTGGAGACGACCTCCTTCAGCCGGCTGTCGCTGTAGGCGCGGTTGCCGACGAAGTTGATGCGGGCGACGAGCGCCGCATCGCCTTCCTGGATCTCATACACCACGTCGACGCGGTTCTGGTCGAGCTCGATGATCTTCGGCTCGATGGTCGCGGCGAAGCGGCCGCGGCGGGCATAGAGCTCCTGGATCCGCTGCCGGTCGGACTGCACCGCCTGAGAGGTGAAGACGGCGCGGCCGCGCATCTGCACCTCGTTGCGCAGCACGTCGTCGGAGATCTTGCGGTTCCCCTCGAAGGCCACGCGGTTGACGATGGGGTTCTCGGCGACCTCCACCAGGATGTCGTTGCCCTCCCGCCGCACCTGCACGTCGCGGAACAGGCCGGTGGCGAAGAGCGCCTTCAGGCTGCGGTCCAGCCGGTCCGGGTCGAAGGCGTCGCCCGGTTGCAGCACCATGTAGGAGCGGATGGTGTCCGCCTCGATCCGCTGGTTGCCGCGGACCTCGATGGCGCGGACGACGCCGCCCTGGGCGGGCGGCACCTGGGCCGCCCTGGGGACCGTGCGCGGGCGCGGCTGCGCATCGGCCGCGGTGGGAAGGAGCAGGCCCGACGCCAGGGTGGCGACGGCAAGCGGCAGGAGGCGTGGGATCGGAGACAAGGTGTGCCGTGGCCTTCTCGGGTTCGCGGGCGGCCGGACAATAGCCGCAACCCCCGGCCTCCCGCCACCCCGCGCCATGTGACGAAGCCCTCACGCGGCGCGGGCGGCTGCGCTCAGCCGACCAGCGCGGCCACCCACTTGCCGATGGCGCCGTGCACAATGTCGTTCCATGACGCGAACAGAAACAGTGTCACGATCAGCGCAAAGCCAGCCCGGAAGCCGTATTCCTGGGCCTTCGGGGGCAGCGGCCGGCCGCGGATCGCCTCTGCCGCATAGAAGGCCAGGTGCCCGCCATCCAGCATCGGGATGGGGAAGAGATTCAGCAGGCCGAGGCTGACCGAGAGCAGGGCCATCAGGTTCACCAGCGGCGTCAGGCCCAGCGAGGCGGCCTCGCCGGAGATCTCGGCGATGCGAATCGGGCCGCCCAGCTCCTTGGCGCTGCGCTGGCCGGTGATGATCTCGCCGAGCCCGACCAGGCTCTGCCAGGTGACGCTCGCCGTCTGCTCCGCCCCGGCGACCAGGGCGCTGCCCAGGCCCAGCCGCTCGAACCGCGTGGCGCCGCCCTGGATGCCGAGGATGCCATGGCCGGCGGGGCCGAGCTCCGGCACCGCCCGCACCACCGTCTCGGCGCCGTCGCGGGAGAGGCGCAGCTCCACCTCCTGCCCCGCCCGAGGCTGGATGTGGTGCTGGATGTCCTCGAACCGCACCACCGCCTCCCCGTCCAGCGCCAGGATGCGGTCGCCGGCGTGCAGCCCGGCGCGCTCGGCCGGGGAATCGGGGGTGACGCGGCCGATCACCGTCTGCTCCCGCGGGTCGCTGACCGGCTTGCCGATGGTGGCGAAGAGCCCGGCGAAGAGCAGGATGGCCAGCAGGAAATTCGCCACCGGCCCGGCGGCGACGATGATGGCGCGGCTGCCCACGGATTTCTCATGGAAGGTGCGGCCTGGCATCCAGGCGGCGCGCTGCTCGGGCGTCGCATCCTCAGGCGTTTCCTGGCCGTGCAGCTTCACATAGCCGCCGAGCGGGATCCAGGAGAGGCGCCATTCCGTGCCATGCCGGTCGGTCCGGCGCCAGATGGGCTGGCCGAAGCCGATGGAGAAGGCATCCACATGCACCCCCCGCCAGCGGGCGGCGAGGTAGTGGCCCAGCTCATGGATGAAGACCAGCACGCCGAGGACGATCGCGAAGGCGATCAAGGTCCGCGGCAGGGAGGGGAGCAGGTTCCAATAGGCGCCGATGAGCTCCAAGGCGGTCATCCTTTCCAGGGCCATGTCCGGGGCGGCGCGGTGCCCGCCCGGCCATGGCCGTAATCATGATGGCCTGCCGATTCCTTATCCTGCCGGCAGGTCTCCCGGCGAGGGCAGGCAGCGGCACGCCTTCGCCAGAGATGGGGCGGAGGCGCCGCCGTTTCAGGCGGCGCTGCGCTGCGCCGCGATGCGGGCGGCCGCCGCCCGCGCCTCGGCATCCAGCGCCAGCACCGCATCGAGGCCCGAGGCGGCGACGGGGCCGAGCTCGGCCAGTGTCTCCTCCACCACCGCCGCGATGTCGAGGAAGCCGAGGCGGCGGTCGAGGAAGAGGGCGACCGCCACCTCATTCGCCGCGTTCAGCACCGCCGGCACGCCGCCGCCAGCCCGCAGCGCGTCCCGGCAGAGGCGGAGCGCCGGGAAGCGCACCGGATCGGGCGCGCTGAATTCCAGCCGCCCGAGGGCAGCGAGGTCGAGCCGCGGCAGGTCCACCGGCATGCGGCGCGGCCAGGCCAAGCAATGGGCGATCGGCGTCCGCATGTCCGGCGTGCCGAGCTGGGCGAGGACGGAACCGTCCGCGTACTGCACCAGCCCATGCACCGTGGATTGCGGGTGGATCAGCACCTCGATCCGGGCTTCCGGCACGGGGAACAGGCGGGCGGCCTCGATCAGCTCCAGCCCCTTGTTGAACATGGTGGCGGAATCGACGCTGATCTTGGCGCCCATGGACCAGACCGGGTGGCGCACCGCCTGCTCCGGCGTCGCCGCCCGCATGGCGGCGAGGTCCGCGGTGCGGAAGGGCCCGCCCGAGGCGGTCAGCACGATCTTCTCGATGGCCGCCGGGTCGCGGGCATCGAGCGCCTGGAAAATGGCGTTGTGTTCGGAATCGACGGGCAGCAGGGTCGCGCCGGAACGGGCGGCGGCGGCCAGCACGATCTCCCCGGCGCAGACCAGGCTCTCCTTGTTGGCAATGGCCAGCGTCCCGCCCCGCGCCAGGGCGGCGAGGGAGGAGCGCAGCCCGGCGGCGCCGACGATGGCCGCCATGGTCCAGTCGGCGGGCCGGGCGGCGGCTTCCACCACCGCCTCCGGGCCGGCGGCGGTCTCGATGCCGGTGCCGGCCAGGGCCTCCCGCAGGGCGGAGAGGCCGGCGGGGTCGGCCACCACGGCAAGGCGCGGGCGGAAGGCGCGGGCCTGGGCGGCGAGCGCCTGGACGTCCCGCCCCGCCACCAGCGCCTCGATGGCGAATTCCCCCGGAGGGGCGGCCTCGACCAGGGCCAGGGTGGAGCGGCCGACGGAGCCGGTGCTGCCGAGAACGGTAAGACGGCGGGTCATGTCCAGAGCGATTCCCCGGGGCCGAGCAGCACGCCTAGCAACGCCGCCGCCGGCGCCGCCGAAAGCACCCCGTCCAGCCTGTCGAGAAGTCCGCCATGGCCGGGAATGAGGGCGGAAGTGTCCTTCACGTGGAAGCGCCGCTTGATCCAGCTTTCAAACAGATCGCCCGCCTGCGCCAGCAGGCCGAGCACCGCCGCCACCAGCGCCACCCGGAGAACGGGCGGGGCCAGGGCGGTGGGTTCCATGACATACGCCGCCGCGAGGCCGACCGCCATGGCTGAGACGAGCCCCCCCGCCGCCCCGGACCAGGTCTTGTTGGGGGAGATGGCCACGGCGAGCTTCGGCCCGCCGAAGCGCCGCCCGGCGAGGTAGGCGCCGATATCGCTGGCCCAGACCACGAAAAACAGGAAAAGCACGTTGCGCAGCCCGGCCGCAGCATCGCCCCGGAGGTGAATGAGGGCGAGGCCCGCCAGGCCGATATAGAGCACGCCGAAGGCCAGCCAGAAGGCGGATTGCGCCCGTGCCGCCGCCGGCGCCCCGGCCCCTGCCCTCGCCCGCTGTCCGGCCCAGAGCGCCAGGAAGCCCGCCGGCAGCAGGGCGAGCCCCGCGCCCCAGGCGCCCCCCACCGCCAGCACCCCGGCGGCCAGCACCAGCAGCGGCACCGCCATGCCCGGCAGGCGGCGGGTGGAGAAGCCGCAGAGCCGCACCCACTCCCAGGCCATCAGCGTGGCGGCGGCGGCCATCAGCGCCGTCCAGGCCTCCGCCCCCAGCCAGATGCAGAGGATGGCGGCCGGCAGCAGCAGCGCCGCCGAGAGGACGCGCTTGCGCAGATCCGGCCAGCGGGAGGCTGGGCGGCTGGCGGGCGGCGGCAGCGGATCCCCCGGCGGCACCGGGGCGGTGGCAGGGCTAGCCGGTCCGGGCACCGTAACGCCGTTCCCGCCGGCCGAAGTCGCGGATCGCCGCGGCCAGGTGCTCCGCCCCGAAATCCGGCCAGAGCACGTCCTGGAAGACGAACTCCGCATAGGCCGCCTGCCAGAGCAGGAAGTTCGAAAGCCGCTGCTCCCCCGAGGTGCGGATGATCAGGTCGGGGTCGGGCATGCCCTCGGTGTAGAGGTGACGGGCGAAACCGGCCTCGTCCAGGGTGGCGGGGTCCAGCCGCCCCTCCTGCGCCGCCTGCGCCACCGCCTTGGCGGCGGCCAGGATCTCCGACCGCCCGCCATAGGAGAGGGCGACGGTCAGGTTCAGCCGCGTGCCGCCGGCGGTGGCCGCCTCGGCCCGGGCGATCTCCCGCATCGTCTCCTCGCCGAAGCGGGCGCGGTCGCCGATGACATGCAGCCGCACCCCCTCCTTCACCAGGTTCGCCACTTCGGAGCGGAGATAGAGGCGCAGCAGGCCGGTCAGCGCCACCACCTCCTCCACCGGGCGCAGCCAATTCTCGGAGGAGAAGGCGAAGAGGGTGAGCCATTCCACCCCCTCCTTCACGCAGGCCTCGGTGGTGCGGCGCGCCGCCTCCGCCCCCGCCTTGTGGCCGAGCGGGACGGGCAGGCCGCGCGCCTCCGCCCATCGGCGGTTGCCGTCCATGATGATGGCGACATGGCGCGGCACGCAGCCATTGCGGCCCGCGGCCGGCCCGGGTTGCGTCAGTTCGAGCTTGGGGGCGCCGGACACCGGGTTCAGACCTGCCGGATGTCCTTTTCCTTCTCGGCCAGCATCTGATCGACCAGCTTGATGTAGTGGTCGGTCAGCTTCTGGACCTCGTCGGACCAGTCCTTCGCCTCATCCTGGCTGATCGGGGCCTTCTTGTCCTTCTCGGCGGCTTTCACCTGCTCCATGCCGTCGCGGCGGACGCCGCGGATGGCGACCTTGCTGCCCTCGGCGTATTTGGAGGCCATCTTCGCCAGCTCGTTCCGGCGCTCGGTGGTCAGCGGCGGCAGGGGGACGCGGATCACCTGGCCTTCCGCCTGCGGGTTCAGGCCGAGCCCCGCATCACGGATGGCGATCTCCACCGCCTTCGCCACCGCCCGGTCCCAGACCTGGACGGAGAGCAGGCCGGGGCCGGCGACGGAGATGTTCGCCACCTGGTTCAGCGGCTGCTCCGTGCCATAGGCCTCGACGCGGATCGGCTCCAGCAAGGCGGGGCTGGCACGCCCGGTGCGCAGCCCGGCGAATTCCTTCCTCAGCGTCTCCAGCGCGCCGTCCATGCGGCGCGTCAGGTCCTGCTTCAGGCTTTTCAGGTCGGCCGGCATGGCCCTTCTTCCCCTGTTCTATGGCACCGCCCGACCCAGCCACCCCGCCCCACGGGGGCCGGGCCGGATGCGGCGGCCTGGTCCATCCCCGGCGCCGTGGCCTACTGGCTCTCCACCACGGTGGTGAAGCGCCCCTCGCCCTGCATCACCGCGGTAAAGGCGCCTGGCTCGTGGATGTTGAAGACGATGATCGGCAGCTTGTTCTCCCGCGCCAAGCTGATGGCCGCGGCATCCATCACCGCCAGGTCGCGCGAGAGCATATCCAGATAGGTCAGCGTCACGTAGCGCTCGGCCTGCGGGTTCTTGCGCGGGTCGGCGGCATAGACGCCATCCACCTGGGTGCCCTTCAGCAGGGCGTCGCAGCCCATCTCCGCGGCGCGAAGGGCGGCGGCGGTGTCGGTGGTGAAGAAGGGGTTGCCCGTGCCGGCGGCGAAGATCACCACCCTGCCCTTCTCCATGTGCCGGATCGCCCGGCGGCGGATATAGGGCTCGCAGAGCGAGGCCATGGGGATCGCGCTCTGCACGCGGGTGGGCAGCCCGGCCTTCTCCAGGGCGGACTGCATGCCGAGCGCGTTCATCACGGTGGCCAGCATGCCCATGTAATCGGCCTGGGCACGCTCCATGCCGGCGGCGGCGCCAGCGATGCCGCGGAAGATGTTCCCGCCGCCGATCACCATGCAGACCTGCACGCCGAGCTCGGTCACGCCCTTCACATCCTCCGCGATGCGGCGGCAGGTGGCGGTGTCGAGGCCGTAATCGCGATCGCCCATCAGTGCCTCACCGGACACCTTGAGCATGACACGCTGGTATCGAGGTGATTGGCTCATTATGCGACCGTGACGGGGGCGGGGAACCATAGTTTCCACCCCCAGGTGCCGCAAGCAGGCTGCGGTCACAAGGGGGTGGCGAACCAGACAGGCAAGGGCGACCGGCCGCTTCTGCCGCCGGTCGATGGCAAGGATCCGGCCGCATCATGGCACGGCCGGGGCAGCGTGGCGCCCCCGGCGCGTCCCGGCCAGGGCCAGGGCGCCTCGGGGCACCCCTCGGGCAGGCGCCCGGCGGGGCGCCCGGCCGCGTGGCCTCAGGCCTTCGGCCCGCCGAGCCCCGCCGTGGCGGCCACCTCGGAGGCGAAGTCCGGGCCCACCGGCTTCTCGATGCCCTCGCCGAGCTGGAAGCGGGCGAAGCCGGTCAGGTTGCCGCCGGCCTTCTTGACGATGGCCTTCACCCGGCTCTCGCCGTCATGCACCCAGACCTGCTCCAGCAGCACCACTTCCTCGTAGTACTTGCGGATCCGGCCCTCGACCATCTTCTCGATGATGGCTTCCGGCTTGCCGGAGGCGCGGGCCTGCTCGGAGAGCACGGCCTTCTCCCGCTCCAGCGCCGAGGGGTCGACCGCGGAGACATCGAGCGCCTCCGGCCGGGCGGCCGCCACATGCATGCCGATCTGCCGGCCGAGCTGCTCCAGCGCCTCGATCTCCGATTTGCCCTCGAGCGCGACCAGCACGCCGATCTTGCCGAGGCCGGGGCGGATGGCGTTGTGGGTGTAGGTCGCCACCACGCCCTCGTTCACCTCCAGCCGCTTGGCGCGGCGGATGGTCATGTTCTCGCCGATGGTGGCGATGAGGCGGGTCAGCTCCTCGGCCACGCTGTGGCCGGTGCCGGGATAGGTCGCCGCCTTCAGCTTCTCCACATCGTCCCCGACGGAGAGCACGAGGCCCGCCACTTCCGCGACGAAATTCTGGAACTGGTCGTTGCGCGCGACGAAGTCGGTCTCGGCATTCACCTCGACCATGCCGGCGACGTTGGGGCCGGAGGCGACGCCCACCAGCCCTTCCGCGGCAACGCGGCCGGACTTCTTGGCGGCGGCCGAGAGGCCCTTCTTGCGCAGCCAGTCGATCGCGGCCTCCATGTCGCCGCCCGACTCCACCAGCGCCTTCTTGCAGTCCATCATGCCGGCGCCGGTCTTGTCGCGCAGGTCGCGGACCAATGCGGCGGTGATCTCGGCCATCGGTTGTCTCCCGTCTCGCCTAATGCGGTGCGGCCCGCGCGCCCCAGGGCCGCGGGCCTCGTCTCTCCGGAACATGGCGGGCGAGCCCCGCCCGCCTACTATGCCCCCAACCCTTCATCCGGTCGCGTGTTTCCCGCCCTCGGCAGAGGCCGCCCCGGGCGATCACACGCCTGCAGCGGCGCCGCGGCGCGGCGCCGGTGGCTCAGACCTTGCCGGCCTGGTTGCCGTCATCCTGGCTGGCCTGGACCAGCGTCTCCAGGCTCTCGGTGTCGAGGCCGGAGGTCGGGCTGGACTGCGCCTCCTCCAGCACCGGCTCGTCCAGCAGCTCATCCGTCGGCAGGTCCGCCGCGGCGCCGAGATCGACGCCGGAGGCCTGCAGCTCGGCCGAGATGCCGTCGAACACCGCGCCGGCGATCATGTCGCAGTAGAGGTGGATGGCGCGGATCGCGTCGTCATTGCCGGGGATCGGGAAGGCGACGCCCTGCGGATCCGCATTGCTGTCCACCACCGCGACGACCGGGATGCCGAGCTTGTTGGCCTCCTCGATCGCCAGCTTCTCCTTCACCACGTCGATGACGAAGATGATGTCGGGCAGCCCGCCCATCTCCTTGATGCCGCCGAGGGCGCGGTCGAGCTTCTCCTTCTCGCGCGTCAGCATCAGGATCTCCTTCTTGGTGAGACCCTGGATGTTGCCGCCGAGCTGCTCCTCCATCTGCTTCAGGCGCTTGATGGAGCCGGTGATGGTCTTCCAGTTCGTCAGCATGCCGCCGAGCCAGCGGTGGTTGACGTAGTACTGGCCGCAGCGGGTCGCCGCCTCCGCCACGTAGTCGGCCGCCGCCTTCTTGGTGCCGACGAAGAGCACGCGGCCGCCCGCCGCGACCACGTCCCGCACCGCGCGCAGCGCGCGCTCCATCAGGGGGACGGTCTGCTGCAGGTCGAGGATATGGACCTGGTTGCGGACGCCGAAGATGTAGGGCGCCATGCGCGGGTTCCAGCGCCGCGTATGGTGGCCGAAATGCACGCCGGCCTCGAGGAGCTGGCGCAGGGAAACCTGGGGCATCGCCATCGGCGATCTTCCTTTCGTAAACAGTCCGGTTGAGCCTCCGCGGCGCTCGCCCGGGAGGTCCCGGGACCGGACCCTGCCGCCCCAGGCCAGGACGTGCCTGGCCGGAGCGTGGAAGGGCGCGCCGCGTGCGGATTTGCCGCCGCGAAGCAACTCCGCGCCGGCCGGCGCCATATGGCATGCGGGACGGGTCGGGGCAAGCCGTCGCGCCGGGCGCGCCCTGGCGGGAGCTTCCTCAACCCTTCGTCTCTGACGTTGGGACGAAGCCACAAATTCATGTCCATTTCCCGGCGCCAATCCTAGGGTGCCGGCCTCGCGACCGGACCTGCACAACCATGGCGATGCCCACAAGCCTCAGCGCCACCCACCAGGATGAGCTGGACGGCCTGCTCTACGGCCGGGTGTGGAGCGGGGATCTCAGCTTCGGCTTCCCCGATTCGATCGCCGATTACGAGCCGGACTATGCCGGCGCGGAGCCGCACGACGGCTTCGCCCCGGTCTCCGCCGCCACTCAGGCGGTGGTCCGCGCCGCCCTGCTCGGCACCCCCGGCACCGCCACGCGGGTGCTGCAGGGGCTTGGCGTCGCGCAGCTCACCGCCCTGCCGATCGCCGAGGCCGGGACGGAGCCGGCCGATCTGCGGGTGGCCCAGTCCAATGCCCCGACCACCTCCTACGGCTATTATCCGGGCCCCGGCACTGGCGGCGATGTCTGGTTCGGCACGGTCTATGACTACCGCAACCCTCTCCTCGGCAACTACGCCTACCTCACCACCCTGCACGAGCTCGGCCATGCCCTCGGCCTGAAGCATGCGCAGGAGACGGGCGGGGTCGCGAACCTGGCCGTGCCGGCGGACCGTGATGGCCTCGAATTCACCGTTATGTCCTACCGTTCCTATATCGGCGGCCCGGCCAGCTACAGTTTCGGCCCCTGGGACGCGCCGCAGAGCTACATGATGCTCGACATCGCCGCGCTGCAGGCGATGTATGGCGCCAACTACGCCACCCGTGCCGGCGACGACACCTATCGCTGGAGCCCCGCCACCGGCGAGATGTTCATCGACGGCATCGGCCAGGGCATGCCCGGGGGCAACCGCATCTTCCTCACCCTCTGGGATGGCGGCGGGCACGATACCTTCGACCTGTCGAATTATGGCAACGGCGTCCAGGTCAGCCTCGCCGCCGGCGGCTGGTCGGTGCTGGACCCGGCGCAACTGGCCCGGCTCGGCGAGGCCCAGCTGGCCGCCGGCAATGTCTTCAACGCCATGCTGCACCAGGGCGACACCAGATCCCTGATCGAGGACGTGATCGGTGGCGCCGGCAACGACACGATCGGCGGCAACGAGCTGGGCAACCGTCTTTGGGGCGGCGAGGGCAATGACAGCCTCTCCGGGCTCGCCGGCAGCGACACGCTGGAGGGCGGCGCGGGCGCGGACACGCTGGATGGCGGCGCCGGCAACGACACGCTGGATGGCGGTGCGGGTCCGGACCTGCTGCTGGGCGGCCCGGGCGACGATCTCTACCTCGTCACCGCTGCCGAGGATCTGGTCACCGAGGCCGCGAATGGCGGCAGCGACACCATCCAATCGGGCGCCAGCTTCACCCTGCCCGATCATGTGGAGGCGCTGACCCTCACCGGCACCGGCGACCTGTCGGGCATCGGCAATGCCCTGGGCAACCGCATCGCCGGCAATGCCGGCAACGACCTGCTGGATGGCGGTGGCGGCAACGACACCCTGGCGGGCGGCGCCGGGGACGACACCTATGTCGTGGACAGCAGCGGCGACAGGCTGGTGGAGCGCAGCGATGCCGGCACCGATCTGGTGCGGTCGGCGGTGAGCTGGACCCTCGGCGCGAATTTCGAGAATCTGGTCCTGACCGGCAGCGCCGGGCTGCTGGGCGCGGGCAATGCGCAGGACAACGTCATCATCGGCAATGCCGGCGGCAACCTGCTGCTGGGTGGCGAGGGCAGTGACACGCTGCTGGGCGGCGACGGGTTGGATACCCTGGCTGGCGGCGCCGGGCAGGACGCCTTCCGCTTCGCCGCCGCCGATGCGGGCGCGGATCTCATCCTGGATTTCAACACGGCGGAGGACCGCTTCGAATTCTCCGTCGCGGGCTTCGCCGGGCTGGCGGCGGGGATGAGCCTCGCGGGCAGGCTGGTGATCGCGGCGGGTGCCGCGGCTTCCGGCGCGCTGGGGCAGATCCTGTTCGATACCGCTTCCGCCACCCTCTCCTGGGACGCGGATGGTGGCGGCAACGGCGCGGCGGTGCTGCTGGCGACGCTGTACGCGCCGCTGGGCGCGGTGAGCACGGCGGATTTCGTGGTCATCGCCTGACTGTCATTGCCAGGGAGATCGTCGCCGTTGGGTGCCAGCCCTGCCGCTGGCCGCAGGGCCGGCGCCAGACGCAACAGATCCTCCGCCCGCCGCAGCTTGGCACCCAGACCAGTGCCGCGAACGCCCGTCGCCACCAGAGCCGCTGCCCGCGGCACCATGCTGGACCAATCCCCGCCGCGCCAAGCCGCAACACGCATCCCAACCGGGGAATCATGCCCGGCTGCGTGGATCCGCGCGCATGTGGCGGCGCCCCTCCCTACCCCGCATTCCCCATCAAGGCCGCCTTCAGCTCCGCCCGCGTCGTCAGCCAGCCGAAGAAGGCCGTCACGTTGAACTCGGTGGCCGCCTGCTGCGCCGGGCCGCCGGCGGGTCCGGTGGCGTCCGTCACCATCACCGGGAAGAATTCCCGATGGTAGGCGTCGCGCAGCGTGCTCTCCACGCAGACATTCGTCGCCACGCCGCAGAGCAGCAGGTTGCGGATGCGCTTCGCGTGCAGGATCTGCTCCAGGTTGGTGCCGGCGAAGCCGGAATAGCGCGACTTCGCGACGACGATGTCGCCCGGCTCCGGCGCCACCTCCGGCACGATCTCATGATCCCAGCTGCCATGGGTGATGAGCTTGCCGGCATAGGCCTCGTTTGCGCGCATGAATTGCAGCGCGTTCGACTTGTGCCAGACCGGCGCGCCCGGCCCGCCCGCCTCCCGCAGATCCGGCGAGAAGCCGTTCTGCAGATAGATGATGGGAATGCCCGCCGCGCGGCAATCGGCGATCAGCCGTGCCGTCTCCTCGATCACTGGCCCGCTGCCGGAAACGTCGAAGCCGCAGAGGTCGAGATAGCCGCCCTTCGAGAGATAGGCATTCTGCATGTCCACCACGATCAGCGCCGTCTCCTCCGGCACCGCGGTCAGGGGCTGGGGGCGGGCGGGGATGGTGACGCTGCGGGGCATGGCGGTCTCCTGAACCGAGAGGCCAGCGGCCAAGCATGCTCCATGCCAAGGACGGCGTCGGCTGCGACAGGGCGTGCAAGGCCCTCGGGACGCCATGCCAGCGGTCCCGTGCCGTCCAGCCAGACAAGCCGTGAAGTCCCGGATGAATGCCGGGTCCTGCAGAAGCCGGCCGGCATGAGCGCTCGAACCGCTCGGCGGCGGTCAGGGCGGCGACAGCGCCGGCGAGCGGTGCCGGTCCGCGACATGGATGAGATCGCAGGCGACCGACGCATTGCCTTTCGCATCCGGCACCACGGCGATGCCGCTGTGGCGCACCGCGACCGTCTTCGGGCAAAGGGCCGCCACGGCCGGGGAGGAGCAGCAGGCCGCGGCGGTTCAGGGCCGTCCCCCGACCACGGCGGGCGGCACCAGGGCGGCGGCGAGGCCGAATTCCCGCTCGATCCGGTCGGCGCCTTCCAGCGCCTCGGCGCTGCCGGCGAAGGGTGGGGTGCGGATATGGGTCCAGATCCCGCCGCTGGCATCCGGCACGGGCAGCATCTGCACCGGCAGGCCGCGCTGGGCGAGCCGGGCGGCGAAGGCCTCCGCCTGCTCGGGCACCAGGAAATAGCCGAGATCGAGGGCGTAGCCGCCGGGCAGGGTGACGCCGGGGCGGGCGGCGGCCGGATCGCTACCGGGCGCAGCGCCGGTGGAGGCGGGCGGCGGGGCGAGGCCGGGCGCGGCAGCGGCGGGCATGGCCAGCGCCGAGGGCGTGCCGGCCAGCAGCCCGGCAAGGAACACGCCGGCCTCCGCCCGCGGCGCCGGCCGCTGGCCGAGCGCGGCCTCCAGCGTCGTCATGGCATCGGGCGAGCGCAGCCGGGCTTCCAGCGGCGGGCATTCCGCCTGGGCACGCACCAGGCACGTCGGAGAGGGCGCCGGGGGCGCACGCCGCAGCGCCAGGCTGGCGCCGAACCAGCCGGCGACACCGGTGCTCAGCGCGAGGAGAAGGGGGAGCCGCAGCAGGCGGCGCTGTGGCAGCAGGGGTTCAGCGGTCATGGCCGTCACCTCGGGCTGCGGGGTGAGCGGCGGGGGGTGTGGGAGCGCATCGGTTACCGGACATCCTGTCTCGACAGCCATGGCTGGCGCGCCGGCCCGCATGGCGCGGCGCATCGGGCGCATTCATTCCATCGCTGCCTCACCTGCGGGTTAATGCCGCACCCGCTTGTGGCCGGGCTGCGTCCCCCCTATCCCGCCGCCATGCTCGCACCCGCCCCGCCGCCGCGCCCGCCCCGCTATGCCGAGGCGCTGGTCTTCCTCGCCGGGCGGGAGAGGGTGCGCCTGGCGGAGCTGGCCCGCGGGCTGGGCATCGGGCCGGAGGTGGCGGATGTCTTCCTCTCCTGCCTGCTGGCGGAGGGGCGGATCGGCCCACGCGGGCTGGATGGCTGGTGGCCGGTGCGGGAGGCAGCGGCGGAGATGCCAGCCCGGCCGGAGGCGGCGCCGGCGCCGGGCGCGCTGGCCCGGCTGGAGGCGGCGCTGCGGCAGCTGGAGGCGGTGGCGATGGCGGTCGGCATCCGGGCACGGGCGGCGGAGGCGCGGGCGGCGCTGGCGGAGCGCAGGCTGGCAGCGCTTCAGCGCCAGGCGCGCGCGGCGCCGGAGGGGGAGGCCCGCTTCCAGGCGCTGAAGCGTCTGCTGGCGCGGGAGCTGCACCCGGACCAGCCGGCCGCGCCGGAGGAGCAGCGCTGGCGGGAGGCGCTGTTCAAGCGGCTCTGGCCGCGGCTGGAGGTGCTGGAACGCGGTGGCGGGAAGTGAGGCCGGATCCGGTGGGGATACGCTCGCCTCCGGGGCGCCTGACGCCGCCGGACGGCGGCACCCGCGCCGGAGATCCTGCCCTTCGCATCCGCATGCCTGACGCTGTCAGGCGCGTCCCGGGCCGAGCGAGGACGAGCAGCGCAGCGTACCGTCGCCGCCGGCCAGCGAGATGGTGCCGCCACTGGCAAGCGGCAGCTTCGTCCGTCAGGCATGTCGCGTGGCGGAGATGCGGCCGGTCGGCGAAGGCGATCGCCTGCTGCCGGACGCATGGAGGTCCGGCCGAACTGTGGCAGGCGCGGCCGAGGGCCATACTACCGCTGCCGGCAGGCCCGCCGCCCCGCCCTCGCGGCGGGCGCGCGGCGTCTAGAGCGTTTTCGGTTTACATGCGTTCACCGAAAACGCTCTACGCTTTTGTTTGCAGAGCAGATTCACGCCTTCGGGCGATGCCGCCCTACGGCGATCTGCTCTAGAGCAGATCGCGTTCAGATGGAATCATCTGAACGCGTGAAGATGCTCGCAAAACAACGGCCTGGAGCATGCTGCGTGAGCGCAAGCGAACGCAGCATGCTCTAGTAAAGCTGCGTCCGCAGCCGCTCCTGGTACTCGGCCTCGTATTGCTGCGGGTCGATGGCCGCGCCCGCGGTATGCGCCGCGATCAGCTCGCCATTGGTCGGCACACCCTGCGGCCGTCGCCGCT
>NZ_JAMZIK010000169.1 GCF_024178315.1 Siccirubricoccus soli
GCGCAAGCGAACGCAGCATGCTCTAGTAAAGCTGCGTCCGCAGCCGCTCCTGGTACTCGGCCTCGTATTGCTGCGGGTCGATGGCCGCGCCCGCGGTATGCGCCGCGATCAGCTCGCCATTGGTCGGCACACCCTGCGGCCGTCGCCGCTCGCCCCAGAGCTTCGAGCGGATGATGGCCTTGGCGCAATGCGCATAGACCTCCCGCACCGTCACCAGCAGGACGGTGGCGGGCAGCTTGCCCTGTTCCGCGAAGCGCTCCCGCAGCGCGGGGTCGGCGGTGATGCGCGCGGTGCCCTGCACCCGCAGCGTCTCCCCCACCCCGGGGATGAGGAAGAGCAGTGCGACCTGCGGATTCGCCAGGATGTCCCGCAGCCCGTCCAGCCGGTTGTTGCCGCGGCGGTCGGGCAGGGCGAGGGTCTGCTCATCCAGCGGCCGCACGAAGCCCGGGGCGTCGCCGCGCGGGGTGGCGTGCGGGCCCTGCGGGCCGCTGGTCGCCAGGATGCAGAAGGGGGCGGCGGCGATGAATTCCAGGGCGCGCGCCTCCAGCCGGTCCGTCACCTTGGCGAGGAAGCGGGGATGCGTCGCCTCGTAATGCGCGGCCAGCGCCTCTGGCGTCGTCACGGCGTAGGGGTCGTTGGGCAACATGTTGTCCAGATAGCACCCGGTTGCCTTGCCCGGCAATGCCCGCGATGCCGGCCGCCTCCCCTGCCCCGGCCGCGTGCCCGGACGCTGCCGGGTGCCCGCTGCGGCCGCGGGAGCGGGGTAGCCGGCCCTGGTGGAGGTCGCGGAGGCTTGGGCGAGGTCGGCTGAATTTCGCTCGCCCATCCCGCTCCAGC
>NZ_JAMZIK010000017.1 GCF_024178315.1 Siccirubricoccus soli
CGGGCGCTTCCCAGGCCGCGCCCCCAGCCGCCGCGCCCGCCGCGCCGGCCGCCGGCGCCGCACCGGCAGCCGCCCCGGCCGAGCCCCCGGCAAGCGATGCGATCATCGCCCCCAACACCATCGGCGCCCAGGTCATGCTGGCGCTGTCCACCCGGCTCTCCGGCCTGTCGGATTCGCTGCTGCCGGCGGTGCGGACAGTGGCCGACCTGCCCTCCCTGCTCGCCGCCCTGGGCGACATGGCGCAGGATCCGGTGACCCAGCGCCGGCTGCTGGACGCCGCCTGGAAGCTTGTCCTGCTGCTCGGCCTCGGCCTGGTGGCGGAAGCCGTGGTGAAGCGCGCCGTCGCCCGCCCCCGGGCGCGGCTGGATGCGCTGGCCCCGGCCATCGGCGCGCGCTGGCGCTTCCTCCGCCGCCTGCCCCTGCTGCTCGGCCGGCTGGTGCTGGACCTGCTGCCGATCGCCGCCTTCGGCCTGTCCGTCTACGGCCTGTTCGGTCTGGTCAACCCGCTGCCCACCACCCAGCTGGTCGGGTTGCTGCTGGCGCATGTCTACATCGTGGCCCGCGGCACCTTCGCCCTGGCCTCCATGCTGTTCTCCCCGGCCTCCAGGCATCTCCGCCTCATCCCCTGCTCGGACGCGCTGGCGGGGGCGGCGGTCCGCTGGCTGCGGCGGCTGATGCTGGTCGGCGTCGGCGGCTATGCGCTGGCCGAGGCGGGGCTGTTCTTCGGCCTGCCCTGGTCGGCCTATGACGCCATCGTCAACCTCACCCTCCTCGTCATCTCGCTGATGCTGGTGCGCCTCGTGCTCCAGCAGCGGCAGCCGATCTCCGCCCTGCTGCGCGCCGACCCGCTGGGGCCGGAGGAGCAGCCCTCCGGCTCCCGCCTCGCACTCCGCGCCCTGCGCAACCAGCTGGCCGAGGTGTGGCACGTGCTGGTCATCCTCTGGCTCGCCGCCTCCTGGATGGTCTGGGCGCTGGCGCTGGAGAACGGCTTCCACCGGCTGCTGACCGGCACGCTGCTGACGCTGCTCGTCATCGGCCTGGCCAAGGGGCTGGACGAGGGGAGCGGCCGGCTGCTCGACCGGCTGCTGAACCCCTCCAGCGAGATGGCCAAGCGCTGGCCCGGCCTGCCGAGCCGGGCGTCAACCTATGTGCCGCCGCTGCGCGTCGTCGTCTCGCTCCTGCTCAGCGCCATTGCCCTGGTGCTGGTGCTGGAGGTCTGGGGCCTCGGCAGCCTGGCCTGGTTCAAGACGGGCACCCTCGGCCAGCGGCTGCTGGGGACGCTGCTGAACATCGGCGGCACCATGGCGCTGGCGCTGGTGGTGTGGGAGCTGGCGAACGGCGCCATCCAGCGCCGGCTGGTGCGGGCGCGGGATGTCGGCGCGGCGCGCAGCGCCCGGGTGCGCACCCTGCTGCCCATGCTGCGCACCGTGATCGGCGTGGTGATCCTGATCTTCGTCGTGCTTAACGCCCTGTCCCAGGTCGGGGTGAATGTCGCACCGCTGCTGGCCGGTGCCGGTGTCGTCGGCCTCGCCATCGGTTTCGGCTCCCAGACCCTGGTGCGGGACGTCATCACCGGCATCTTCCTGCTGCTGGAGGATGCCGTCGCGGTCGGCGACGTGGTGAATGTCGGCGGCAAGGGCGGGGTGGTGGAGCATCTCTCCATCCGCTCCATCAAGCTGCGCGACGGCGATGGCTCGGTGCATATCGTGCCCTTCTCGGCCGTCACCACCGTCACCAACAGCACGCGGGACTTCGCCTTCGCCATGGTGGACATCCTGGTGGACTACGACACCGACACCGATGCGGCGGGCGCGGCGATCAAGGAGATCGTCACCGGCATGCGCGGCGAGGCCCGCTGGCAGACGGCGATCCGCGACGATTTCGATCTCTGGGGCGTGGACACCCTCGGCCAGCTCGGCGTGCAGATCCGCGGCCGGGTGCGGACCGAGCCGACGCAGCGCTGGCCGGTGCAGCGGGAGCTGATGCGGCGGATCAAGCTGCGCTTCGCGGCAATGGGCATCGACCTCGCCCGTCAGATCGCGGCGCCGCATCTCTGGCGGGCGGAGAAGGCGCCGGCGGAGGCGGCGAAGCCCGCCGCGGAATAGGCCGCGGCGGGGCAGGGGCCCGGGCAGCGCCCGGCGCACCCGCCTGCCGCGGCTTGGGCGCGATTGGCCGGGCTACGCTCACCCATCGCGCTCCGGCCTTTCGTTTGACCGCGTGGTCCGGGGTTTCGGTCGGCGCGACTGCAACGGCCGCGCGACATGCCACCCGATTGGAAGCAAGAGGCGTGCGGCCGCCGCACCAGCCCTGCGCGGTACTCGGCGCGGAAAGCGGGACCTTCCGAGCCGGGTATCAGCCGGCGACGAGGCGCAGCAGCCAGAGCGTCGCGACGCCGGCGAGAATGGCGAGCGCGGTGGTGCGGAACCGCGCCTGCACCAGCAGCGCGGCGGTGCCGGCGCCCCAGGCGGGCCAGCCGCCATCGGCCAGCGCCGGCGCCAGGAAGGCGACGAAGATGCAGCCTGGCAGATACGCCAGCATGGCCTGCACGAAGGGCGGCGGCCGCACCACGCGCAGCACCGCATAGCCGCCGGCGCGGCAGAGATAGGTGGCAACCGCCATCGCCAGGATGGCGGCCAGCACGTCGAGGCGCAGGCTCATCGCGCCGCCCGCAGGTCCCGTGCCGCGCCGATGGCGCCGCCGCCCAGCGCCCCCAGCAGCACCGGCCAAGGCGCACCGAGGCCGAGCACGCCATGGGCCAGCAGCGCCAGCATCCCGGCCGCCACCCAGGGCAGCAGATCCGAGGCACCGCGCCAGATGGGCACCAGCACGGACATCAGCGCGGCAAGGGAGGCAAAGAACACCGGGTGCCCGGGCGGCAGGCGGATGGCGCTGGCGAAGACGTGGCCGGTGCCGCACATCAGCATCCAGTTCACCCACATCACCATGCTGGCGCCGACGAGGAAGCCGGCATCCCGCCGCCCTGCGCGCATCTCCGCCACCATCAGGGCGAAGGCATTGTCCACCAGCAGGGCGAGCGAGCCCCAGAGGCGGATTCCGTGCAGCCGGTCCAGCACCGGGCCTAGGGCCACGCCCATCGGCGCCATGCGGAGGTTGATGACGAGGCAGGTGAGGGCGGCGGCGAGGATGGGCGCCGGCTCGGTCCAGAGGCCAAGAGCCATGACCTGGCTGGTGCCGGCGAAGACCAGGCCGCTCATCAGCAGGGTTTCCAGCAAGGAAAGGCCCTGAGCGTCCGCCGTCATCCCTACTACCAGGCCGAAGGGCATGAGGCCGAGGGTGAGAGCGAGTGCCGCGCGGACGCCGCGCTTCATGCCGGCAGCGGTGAAGCTGCCGCGCCTGTCCTTCTCCTCCGCCTGCGTCACGCCGGTCCCTCCCGCCCTGGCGCTGCTTAGCAGGCGGGGCGCGGCTTGAGAGGTGCGTTGGCGGCGCGGGCGGCGGGCGCTGCGCGCAATGCGGCCGGCTCCCTTGCGCGGAAGCGAAGGCCCTGAAGGGCCTTCGACCTCGTCGAAGGCCACCATTGCCCAGGGCCATGGGGAGACGCCGGCAGAGGCCCGGGGGCCTCCGCACGGGCAGCCTGCGGGATTTCAGCCCACGCGGTTGGCGACGAGATCCTCCACCACCGCCGGGTCGGCCAAGGTGGAGGTATCGCCCAGGCTGTCCGTCTCGTTCGCCGCGATTTTGCGGAGGATGCGCCGCATGATCTTGCCGCTGCGCGTCTTCGGCAGGCCCGGCGCCCATTGGATGGCATCCGGGCTGGCGATCGGCCCGATCTCCTTCCGCACCCAGGCCACCAGCTCCTTGCGCAGCGCCTCGCTCGGCTCCTCGCCGGTTTTCAGCGTGACGTAGCAGTAGATGCCCTGGCCCTTCAGCTCATGCGGCATGCCGACCACCGCGGCCTCCGCGACCTTCGGGTGGGCCACCAGCGCGCTCTCGATCTCCGCCGTGCCCATGCGGTGGCCGCTGACGTTGATGACGTCGTCGACGCGGCCGGTGATCCAGTAATAGCCATCGGCATCGCGGCGGGCGCCGTCACCCGTGAAGTACATGCCCTTGAAGGTGGAGAAGTAGGTCTGGCCGAAGCGCGCATGGTCGCCATAGATCGTGCGCATCTGCCCGGGCCAGCTATCCACCAGCACGAGGTTGCCCTCGGCCGCTCCCTCCAGGATCTTCCCCTCGCCATCCACCAGCGCCGGCTTCACCCCGGGCAGCGGCAAGGTCGCGGAGCCCGGCTTCTGCGCGACCGCGCCCGGCAGGGGCGAGATCAGGATGCCGCCCGTCTCGGTTTGCCACCAGGTATCGACGATCGGGCAGCGCTCATCGCCCACCACGCGGTAGTACCAGAGCCAGGCCTCCGGGTTGATCGGCTCACCCACGGAGCCGAGGATCCGCAGGCTCTTGCGGCTGGCCTTCCGCACCGGCGCCTCCCCCTCCCGCATCAGGGCGCGGATGGCGGTGGGGGCGGTGTAGAAGATGTTCACCTGGTGCTTGTCCACCACCTCCCAGAAGCGGGAGACGGAGGGGTAGTTCGGCACGCCCTCGAACATCAGCGTGGTCGCGCCGTTCGCCAGCGGGCCATAGACGATGTAGGTGTGGCCGGTCACCCAGCCGACATCGGCGGTGCACCAGTAGATCTCGCCGGGCTTGTAGTCGAAGACCAGTTCATGGGTGAAGCTGGACCAGACCAGATAGCCGCCGGTGGTGTGCAGCACGCCCTTCGGCTTGCCGGTGCTGCCGCTGGTGTAGAGGATGAAGAGTGGGTCCTCGGCGCCCATCGGCTCGGGCGGGCATTCGGCCGGCTCCCCGGTGGTGATCGCCTCGTACCAGAGGTCGCGACCCTCCTGCATCGCCACCTTGCCGCCGGTGTTCTTCACCACGATGACGTGCTTGATGGAGGGGCAGCTCTTCAGCGCCTCATCCGCATTGGCCTTCAGCGCCACGCTGCGGCCGCCGCGGCGGCCCTCATCGGCGGTGATCAGCAGCGAGCACTCGCTGTCCTGGATGCGGGAGGAGAGGCTGTCCGGCGAGAAGCCGCCGAAGACCACGGAATGTATGGCGCCGACCCGGGCGCAGGCCAGCATCGCCACCGCCGCCTCGACGATCATCGGCAGGTAGATGCAAACCCGGTCGCCCTTCTTCACCCCCAGCTTGCGCATGGCGTTGGCCAGGCGGCAGACCCTTGCGTGCAGCTCCTTGTAGGTGATCTTCGCGTCGCTCTTCGGGTCGTCGCCTTCCCAGAGGATCGCCACTTGGTCGCCCTTCGTCGCCAGATGCCGGTCGAGGCAGGAGACGGAGGCGTTCAGCACCCCGTCCTCGTACCAGCGGATGGAGACATCGCCGGTGAAGTCGACGTTCCGGATCTTCGTCGGCGGGGTGATCCAGGCGACGCGGCCGGCTTCCTTGCGCCAGAAGCCCTCCGGGTCGGACGCCGCCTCGGCGGCCATCGCCTCCCGCTTCGCGGTGTTCACCAGCGCCTTGGCGGCGATCTCCGGCTTGATGGCGATCAGGCTGTCCTCGGACATGCTGGGCCCTTTCCCCCATTTGGCGCGATGGCATGCGGCCCCGGGCCGCGGGCATCCCTCGCGCGATCCATGATGCCCGGGCGCCGGCGGCGTGGCCGCTCGGGATGCCGCCTGCCCGGGGCGACCTTCCTATGGCGGCAGTTTGTCCACGCCGCCTCGGCCCGCGTCAATTGGCCGGAACGGGTGGCCACGAGGCGTGGTTGCCCGGTTGCTCCCCACCGGAGCGGGTGCGTCAGGCCGGCTCGCCGGTATCCGCCTGCAGCCCGGCGGCCGCGATGCCGGCCAGCGCCGCCACCTCATCCTGGGCGGAAACATCGCCGCTGACGCCGACGGCGCCGAGGATCACCCCCGCCGCATCCACCACCAGCACCCCGCCCTGCACCGGCACGGCGCCGAGGCCCTTGGCGGCGGTCAGGTCGGACAGCGCGTTGGTGAAGCCCTGCATGGCCGTTGCGCGCCGCGCCAGCTCCCGCCCGCCGACGCCGAGGGAGAGGCAGCCGAAGGCCTTGCCCTGCGCGACCTCCAGCCGCAGCAGGGAACAGCCATCCTCCCGCTGCATCGCCTTCATCTGCCCGCCGGCATCCAGCACCACCACGGTCAGCGGCAGCAGATTCAGCTCCCGCCCCTTGGCCAGGGCGCCGGCGACGATGGCATTGGCCTGGGCGAGGGTGAGGCCGTTGATGGGGTAGCGGGCCATGGATGGGTCTCCTCCGTCGGGGCTACGCTTGTGCCCGTTCCGCGCCCGCGCGGCCAGCCCCTTGGCCAGCCCCCTGGCTCGCGCCGGGCCGGCCTGCCATGGCAGGATGGCGGGATGCGGGAGAGAGCACCGAAGCCGGCCGGCAAGGCCCCGGACGAGGCGGCGCTGCGCGAGGCAGCGCTGGCGCATCTGGCACGCTTCGCGGCGACCGAGGCCGGGCTGCGCCGGGTGCTGCAGCGCCGGGTGGATCGCTGGGCGAAGCGGGCGCAGGCGGAGGGGCAGGACCCTTCCATCATCGCCCCCGCCGCCGCCACGGCCCGGGCGCTCGCCGCCCAGGTGGCGCAGCGCATGGCCAGCGCCGGGGCGGTGGACGATGCCGCCTTCGCTGAATCCCGGGCCCGCCGCCTGGCCCGCAGCGGCCGGTCCCGCCGCGCCATCGCCGCGCATCTGGCCGGCAAGGGCGTGGCGCGGGAGGTGGCGGC
>NZ_JAMZIK010000170.1 GCF_024178315.1 Siccirubricoccus soli
GCGATGCCGGCCGCCTCCCCTGCCCCGGCCGCGTGCCCGGACGCTGCCGGGTGCCCGCTGCGGCCGCGGGAGCGGGGTAGCCGGCCCTGGTGGAGGTCGCGGAGGCTTGGGCGAGGTCGGCTGAATTTCGCTCGCCCATCCCGCTCCAGCGCACCCTTCGGTCGCTTGATTCGGGGTCTCGGTCGATCCGTCCCCGACCGCACACGCGCTAGCCACCGCTCCGCTGCCGGCACCGGATGGCAGGTCCCGCGACCGGCTCTGCCTTGCTCAACCGCTCTCGATCAGCCGGGCCACCGCCTCGGGCTCGGTCAGCATCGGGTAATGTCCGGTGTCCAGCTCATGCCAGGCGGCGCCGAGGGAATCAGCCGCGCGGCGCTGATGCGCCACCGGCGGGTTGGCGCTTTGCCGGCACCAGATGACGCTCGCCTTCCAGGGCAGGTCCCAGAAGCGCTCCAGCCGAACCGGCGCCTCCATCGGCGCCACCGGGTGCAGGGTGCAGCGCGCCAGCGTCCAGGCCCGGGTCGCCGGGTCGAGATCGGCGAAGAGGCGGCCGGCGGCATCCTCCGGCGTCGGCCCGGTCGCCAGCTCGGTGCGCTGGAAATTCCGCCGCTGCACGATGTCCGGCAGCCGCTCGCCATCCCGCAGCGCCAGCGCATCGAGGAAGACCAGTCGCCCGACCCGCTCCCGCGCCAGCTCCGCCAGGCGGCACAGCACCATGCCGCCGCAGCTGGTGCCGACCAGCACCACCTCCGTCAGATCCTCGTGGAAGAGCAGGGCCGCCAGCTCCTCCGCCTGGCTTTCCGTGGTGATGCCGGGGCGGAGCTGCGCCTGGCGCTCGGCGCAGCCATCGAGGCTCGGCGCCAGCACGAGGTGCCCCCCCGCGCGCAGCGGCGCGGCCACCCGCTTCCAGATCCAGCCGCCCTGATAGGCGCCATGGATCAGCAGGATGTTCGCCATCGTCCCGTCTCCTCCCTTGCCCACCCGCCTTGGCCATGGCTTGGGAGGAGGAGCCGCTGCCCCGTCCGCCGCCGCGGCCGGGGGCTGGATGCGCCGATTGACGCCTGCCGCCGGCAGCGGCGCAAGCGCTGATACATCGGAGGCCGGGCCTGCCCCGCGGGGGCCGCGCGGCGAGGGCACGGCCGCCTCCCGCACCGGCGAGGAGAGGCGTGCGCCGGCCTCATACCGGCGGCGCGGAATGCTGGCCGATGTCGGCCGATGGGCGCGGCCGGTATGTGCTTGAGGTTGGCGCGCAGTCGCCACACCGCCCCTGCGGGCGACACTCGGCTTGGAACGTCAGGACTTTCCGAGCCGGCATCGTGCCCTGCCCGCGATGGCTGCCCCGGTGTTGGCCGCGTGAAGCGGAGAAGCCGGCCATCAAAGGCCAGGGCGAGCCGCCGGAAGGAAGCCGGCAGCACGACGGCCTCAAAGGCGTGGCCGCACCGGCCCGCCGAGGCGGCACGCGGATCTGCAACGCCGCGAGCGCGAGGAAGGATGGCGGCCCCGGCGCGAGGCCGCAGCCCCTGCCCTGGCGACCGCGCCGGGGCTGACGCCGCCCCTCCGATGCGGCGCGCCCGACCCGCCAGCAGGAAGGGCACGTCAGGACGCACCGCCAAGCCTGCCAGGGCCCGGGCTCAGCCGCGCAGCGCCTTGATCTGCGCCGGGTAGCTGCCGGGGTCCACCAGCACGTCCACCAGGGCCGGCCCGGGCGCCGCCAGCGCCTCTTCCAGGGCGGCGGCGTACTCCGCCTCGCCCCGCGCCGAGAGGCCGATGCCGCCGAGGCTCCGCATCGCCCCGGCGAAATCCGCCTGCGGCCAGCCCAGCGCCCCGCCCGGCAACTCCCGCCCGCCCTTCTTGATGTCGATGAGGGAGAGGGTGGCGTCGTTGAACACCACCACCACCAGCTTCACCCCGAGCGCCGTGGCCGTCGCCAGCTCCCCCAGCGCCATCAGCAGCCCGCCATCCCCGGTGAAAGCCAGCGCCCCCCGCGCCGGGTCATGCAGCGCCGCGGCGATGCCGGCCGGCAGGGCGAAGCCCATGGTCGCCAGCCCGTTGGAGATCAGCAGATCGCCGGGCCGCTCCGCCTGCCAGAATGAGGTGCAGGGGAACATATGCGCCCCGGCATCCACCGAGACCCGCGGATCCCGCCCCGCCCTGCGGCAGGCGGCCTGGGCCAGCTCCACCACCGCCTGGGGGGAGAGGCCACGATTCCCGCCCGGCGCATTGGCCAGCCGCGCCGCCCAGGCCGTGCGATGCGCCGCGATCTCACCCACCTCCCAGGCGCTGCGCGCCGCGCCTTCCGCCAGCGCGGCAAAGCTCGGGGCCAGGGCGCCGTACAGCCCCGCCGCCGGTGCCCGGTAGTGCAGCGGCCGCGGCGCGGTGCCGCAATCGATCATCGGCACCGCGTAGCGCCAGGGCTGCGGGATGAACTCCACCGGGTCGGCACCGGCCAGCAGGATGAGATCGGCCTCGCGCAGGATCGGCGCCTCCGCCTCGCCGCCGGTGAAGACCCCGGCGAAGAGCGGATCGGCATCCGGCACCACGCCTTTCGCCTTGTAGGTGACCAGCACGGGGCAGCCCAGCGCCGCCGCCAGCGCCCGCAGCGCGGCGCAGGATTCGGGCGCGGTCGCCTCCAGCCCTGCCACCAGCACCGGGCGGCGGGCTTCGGCCAGCAGGCGCTTCGCCTCCGCGAGCGCCGGCCCGGCCGGGGCGGCGGCCGG
>NZ_JAMZIK010000171.1 GCF_024178315.1 Siccirubricoccus soli
CAAGGCGGCGGTGGCGGCGCTGCCCGCGGCGCTGCGGAGGCCGCTGGTGGCGGGGCTGCTGGCGGCCGGCTCGCTGCAGGCGCGGCTGCGCCGCCAGCCGGACCGCTGGAGCGTGGCCTCGGAGTAACGCCCCGCCAACCGCTACTGCGGGGGGCTTCCTCTCGTTGTCCGACGCGGCATCGCCCGGCAGGCGCTCGCGGACGCTTTACTGACCATTCCGAGTAGTCAGCCGGCAGGCGGCCCTTCCCCCTCGCGCCGATGCTTCCGAGGGTGCAGGCTGGACCTCATCGGAAGTTGCCATGGGCAGAACGCGGTGATCTAACCGGCGCTCCCGTAACGGGCGGGCGGGGGTTTACGGAATGGGGAAAGCCGGCAACAGCCGGGACGGACTGAGTGACGACAGCGACAAGGACCGCTTGATCGCAGAGCTACGCGAGGCGGTGCAGGCACGCGACGAGTTCGTGGCCATCGCAGCCCATGAGTTGCGCAATCCGATGACTCCCATCCTGATGCAGGTCAGCGGCCTGCTTGCCGTCGCCAGGAATCCGGAGCGCTGCCGCCCGGAGGCGCTCGTGCCGCGGCTGGAAATCCTCGAGCTTGCGGTGCGGGAATTCGTCCGGCGCTCGACCACGCTCCTCGACGTCTCGCGCATCGCTGCCGGGAATGCCCGCATCGAGGCCAGCGAGGTCGATTTCAGCGGCGTGGTCCGTGGCGTGGTTGACCGGGCGGAGGTCGCGGCGCGGATGGCCCGGACCCGCCTGGAGCTGTCGCTGCAAGAGGGCGTGGTGGGCAATTGGGACCCGCTTGCGCTGGAGCAGGTGGTTGAGAACCTGCTGTCCAACGCCATCAAATTCGGTCCGGGCAAGCCCGTGGGTGTCGCCCTGGCCGCGGATGGCGGCACCGCCAAGCTGACCGTCCGGGATCAGGGCATCGGCATTTCCGAGGAGGATCAGCGCCGCATCTTTCAGCGTTTCGAGCGCGCCGTGACACGGCGCGAGCATGGCGGCTTCGGCATTGGACTGTGGCTCGTACACCAGCTTGTCCGGGCCATGGGCGGCGCTATTGCCGTCGAGAGTGCGCCCGGTGCAGGGACGACGTTCGTTGTCACGCTGCCCCTGGGCGGCGCACAGGAACAAGGGGCGAGCGGCGCATGAGCGACGTGCGGCAAATCGAGCGGGTGCCGAGCGGGGTGCCGGGGTTGGACACCATCCTCCAGGGCGGCTTTCCCAAAGGGGGCATCCACATCCTCCAAGGGGCGCCCGGAGTCGGCAAGACAACGCTCGGCAACCAGATCTGCTACCACCATGTGGCCAAGGGCGGCCGGGCGCTTTACGTGACGCTCTTGTCCGAGACCCATGCCCGGATGCTGTTGCATCTCGGCACCATGACGTTCTTCGATGCCGACCGCCTGCCTGACCAGATTGCCTACATCAGTGGCCTCGGCGTGCTCCAGAGCGAGGGACTACCGGGATTGGTGACGCTGCTCCGGCGCGAGATCGCGGCACGCAAGGCGAGCGTGCTGATGCTCGACGGGTTGGTGGCGGCCGAGGATCGGGCGGCTTCGGATACCGAGTTCAAGACCTTCATCCAGGAACTGCAGGCCCAGGCCGGGCTGCATGGCTGCACGGTGTTCCTGCTCACCACCGCCAAGGGCCAGGCCCTCCCGCCCGAGCACACCATGGTGGATGGCATTGTCGAGCTGACCGATGTCCGCTTCGGCTCGCGCACCGAGCGCGGGCTCTTCGTCAACAAGCTCCGCGGCAGCGACTACCTGTCCGGCCGCCATCCCTTCCGCATCACCGAGGAGGGTCTGGTCGTCTATCCGCGCACCGAGGCTGCATTTCGGATCACCACCCAGCCCGATAGGACCTGGTCCGGCAGGCTGTCCACCGGGGTCGAGGGTCTGGACGCGATGTTCGGCGGTGGCTTCCCGGAAGGGACGGTCACCGGCGTGCTCGGCCCCTCGGGCATCGGCAAGACGACGCTCGGCCTGCACTTCGTCTGCGGGTCCAGCGCGGCCGAGCCCGGCCTGTTCTTCGGCTTCTACGAGACGCCGGCTCGCCTGCAGCAGCAGGCAAGGACGCTTGGCCTCGACCTTGCGGGCGCGGTCGATCGGGGTGACGTGGACATCCTGTGGCAGCCCCAGGGCGAGAACATCGAGGATGCGCTGGCGCACCGGCTGCTGGACGCCATCGCCGAGCGCGGTGTCAAGCGGCTCTTCCTCGACGGGCTCGGCGGCTTCATCGAGAGCTCGGTCGAGCCAGGGCGTCTCAGCCGCTTTCTCGCCGTGCTGGTCAACGAGCTGCGGTCGCGTGGCGTGACCGCGCTCTACACGATGGAAACGCGGGACGTGGTCGGCCCCGGGATCGAGCTGCCGGTCACCGGCGTCTCCTCCCTGGTCGAGAACCTGGTCGCGCTACGGTATGTGGAACACCATCGCCGCTCGCGGCGGCTCGTGTCGGTGGTGAAGGTTCGCGGCAGCAGCTTCGACCCGGGTCTGCGCGAGTTCGTCATCGAGAGCGGCCGCGGCCTTTCGATCGCTGGGGCGTTCGAGGGTGCCGAGGAGCTCCTGAGCGGCTTCGCGCGGGACCGCCCCGCCGCGGATGTGCTGCCCTCCGGGCCGGAGGGACAATGATAACCATCCTTGTCGTCGAGGACGAGCCGCTGATCGCCATGGCGCTCGAGGCCGAGCTGACGGACGCCGGTTACGAAGTGGTGACCGCGGCCAATGGACGGCAGGGATTGGAGCGGCTGGCCGAGTCGCCGCGCCCCGACCTCGTGCTGACCGACATGATGATGCCCATCATGGGCGGCGCGGACATGATCGCGGCCATGGCGGCAGACCCGGACCTGGCCGGGCTTCCTGTCATCGTCCTGAGCTCCCTGCCCGAGGACACTATCCGCAAGCGCGCCGGCAGAGCCGCGGCAATCCTGCGCAAGCCCTATACCGTTGCCGAGATCCTGGACGCCATTCAGCGGGTCGTTGGGGAATAGGCATTGTCGGCCGGGGCCGACAGGCCAAAAGTCCGGTTCGAACGACGGCTGTCATAGCACGTGTCGTCTGCCCGCCCGCCAAGCGCGCGGAAGCGCTACGTCGGCGTTCGGCCCAAGGGGCCCGTAAGAGAAGGGCACGCAGCCCGCGCTCAGGCAGCCCCCGCCCGCCGCGCCGCCGAGAGGCAAAATTGCGCGCCGAGCCCGCCCACCAGCATCCAGAGCACCGTGGCGATGCCGCTGCCGGTCTCCGTCATTCCCGCCAGCACCGACATCAGGGCGCCGAAGCCCGTCTGCAGCGCGCCGAGCAGGCCGGAGGCGGTGCCCGCGAGTTGCGGCCTGACGCTGACCGCCGCCGCGATGGCCGGGGGCTGGGTCACGCCATTGCCATAGGCGACCACCGCCATCGGCGCGAAGAAGGTCAGCAGGTGCGGCGGCAGCCAGACCTGCGCCAGCAGCGCCAGCGCCCCGCCCGCCAGGGTGATGGCGGAGCCGAGGCGCAGCATGCGCAGCGTGCCGAGGCGCCGGACCAGGCGCGAGGCCGTGAAGGTCCCCGCGCTCCAGGCCACGGCAATCAGCATCTGCGCCGCGGCATAGACCGGCGTGGAATAGCCCATGCCGGAGATGACGACGAGCGGCGCGCCGACCGCGAAGGCGAAGAAGACGGAGTTGGACCAGGTGGTGATGCCGCAATAGGCCCGGAAGGCCGGTACCCGGATGAGCTGGGCATAGGCGCCGAGCAGCCCGGCGGCCCCCGGCAGCGGCACCCGCTCAGCCAGCGTCTCGCCCAGCCGCTGCTGCACGGCGAGGAGCAGCGGCAGGGCGAAGAGCAGGCAGACCAGCATGTTGGCGCGCCAGCCGAACCATTGCTCGAGGAAGCTGCCGAGCAGCGGGGAGATCATCGGCGCGACCGCCATGGCGGAGCTGACCAGGCCGATGACGCTCGCCGCCTCCTCCCGCGGATAGGCATCCCGCACCATGGCGCGGCCCAGCACCATGCCGGCGCAGCCGCCGATGGCCTGGAGCACCCGCGCAGCGATCAGCAGCGGGGCGGAGGGGGCGGCGGCGGCCAGCACCGTGCCGAGCAGGAAGAGCCCGAGCCCGCCGAGCAGCAGCGGTTTCCGCCCGTAGCGGTCGGAGAGCGGGCCATAGGCCATCTGGCCCAGCCCCATGCCCAGCAGGTAGCCGGTGAGGACGAATTGCACCGTGCCGTAGCTGGTGCCGAGTGCGACGGCCAGCGCCGGCATGGTCGGGACCAGGATCTGCATGGTGAAGGGGCCGATCGCGGTCATCGCCACGAGGAGCGCGATGGCGGGCTTCGGCCGGGCGGATGGACCGGCGGGATGTTCGGGACTCACGCGTCAAGTTTATGCTGCACTGCGAAATCCCGCCAGACGGTGCGGCCGGCGATCTGTTGCGGTTGCGTGCGGCCGTGCCGCTTGCGGCGGCAAGGCGCGCTACCCGACGGCCGTCTCGCAACGACGGCCCGCCGCGGGAGGGCGGTTGGCACGGCCATGCGGCGCGGCGCCTCCCCCGATCCGGGCAGGCGCCGCGCTGCCGGCCTCAGCCCGCCCGGCGGTGCCGGGCTTCCCCGGCAGGCGCGAGGCAGGCGGCGATCTCCCGCGCCGCGCGGCGCAGCGCCGCCGGCTCATGCCCGGTGAAGCCCAGCATCAGCCCCTGCAAGGGCGGGGCGGCGAGGACCATCGGGCTGACCGGCCGGGCGATCACGCCGCGCCGCGCCGCCGCCGCCGCCACCTCCGTGTCGCGCAGCCCGGGGCCCAGCCGGGCGAGCAGCTTCATCCCCTGCTCCGGCGCCTCGGCCACGAGGCCGGGGATGCCCTGCAACGCCGCCACCAGCACGTCCCGCGCCGCCCGGTAGTGCTGGCGCATGCGGCGGAGATGCTGGGCGAAATGCCCCTCCGCGATGAAATCCGTCACCACTTCCTCGACCAGCGCCGGCGGGTGCCAATCCGACAGCAGGCGGGCGCCCAGCACCGGCTCCACCAGCGCCGGCGGCAGCACCGCATAGCCGAGGCGGAGGCCCGGGAAGAGCACCTTGCTGAAGGTGCCGATGTAGATGACCCGCCCGGCATCATCGATGCCTTGCAGCGCGGCGAGCGGTCGGCCGGCATAGCGGAACTCGCTGTCGTAATCATCCTCCAGCACATAGGCGCCGGCCTGCCGGGCCCAGGCCAGCAGCTCCAGCCGCCGCGCCATGGAGAGCACCACGCCGAGCGGGTATTGCGAGGAGGGGGTGACATAGGCGAGGCGCGCGCCCGGCGCCGCGGCCACGCCCTCGGCCACCACCAGCCCCTGGGCATCCACCGGCACCGGCACCAGCGCCGCCTGGGCGGCGGTCAGGGCGGCGCGCACGGCGGGGTAGCAGGGATCCTCCACCCAGGCCTGCTCGCCCGGCTCCACCAGCACCTTCAGCACCAGGTCGATGGCCTGCTGCGCCCCGGCCGTCACCACGATCTGCTCCGGCGTGCAGCGCACGGCGCGGGCGGCGCGCAGATAGGCGGCGATCGCCTCCCGCAGCGGGGCGCTGCCGCGCGGATCGGCATAGCCCAGCATGGCGAGGCTGGGCGCCTGGAGGTGCCGGAGCGTCAGGCTGCGCCAGAGCTGGGCGGTGCGCGGGTCCCAGCTCGTCCGCCCGGTGTTGCAGGCGGCGGCGCCGGTGCTGCCGGTGGCGGCCAGCGGGGCGGCGAGGGCGGCGGCGAAGCGCCGCGCGGCAGGGGGCAAGGTGTCGGGCAGGGCGGCGGGGGCCGCGGGGCTGGCGGGCCCCGGCGCGGGCGCCGGCTCCGGTTCCTTCGGCAGGTCGCGGGAGACGAAGCTGCCGGCGCCGACCTTGCCCTCGATGATCCCCTCGGCCAGGAGCTGGTCATAGGCCGCGACCACGGTGTTGCGGGCGAGGCCGAGCTGCGCCGCCAGCGCCCGGCTGGCCGGCAGCCGCGCCCCCGGCGGCAGCCTGCCCTCCAGCACCGCCTGGCGGATGCCGAGATAGACCTGGCGCAGCGCCGGCACGCCGCTCCCGCGGTCCAGGGCGATGAGAAGGCTTTCGGAGAGGTCCGGGCGGGGGGCCATGGCGCCCAGGCTAGAGCAGATCGCCGTAGGGCGGCAGCGCCCGAAGGCGTGAATCTGTTCTGCCAACAAAGGCGTAGAGCGTTTTCGGTGAACGCAGGCGAACCGAAAATGCCCTGGGGCCTGTTAGGGAATGGGCCTCGGGTCGATCTGGCGGGGTCTTTTTCGCCCTGGGGGCGTCGGTCGGCTTGCCACGGCCACCAGCCTTGGCTGCGCCGCCTTCCTGCCCAGCACGCAAAATCCTCGCCAGCCCTTCGCCTCGCCCAGTCCCTCACAGGCCCTAGCGTAGTGGCAGGAAGCACGTCCCGCCCTGTGACACTCGGCACATGGGGCGGGAGGGAATATGGACGACATTGTGCCGCCGGTCCGCCCGGCCCCACCGGGAGGGGAGCCCGCATGTCCGAAGCCAAGCCGCCGGTTGCCCGGCCCGCCGCACGCTGGATCATCGTCGGCGCGGTGGCGGTGCTGCTCGCCATCGCCATGGGCCAGCTCGTCAACGGGCTCTCCGTCTTCTTCGTCCCGCTGGAGCTGGAATTCGGCTGGCCGCGCGGCGCCATCGCGCTGATCAACTCGGCCGGGCTGGTCGGGCTGGCGCTGGGCGGCATCCTGATGGGGATGGTGGCGGACCGGGCAGGCGTCCGCCGCGTCGCCCTGGCCGGGGCGGGCGCGGTCGGGCTCTGCGTGCTGCTGGCAGCCGGGGCGTCGCAGCTCTGGCAATTCTACCTGCTGTTCTTCCTGGCCGGGCTGTTGGGGGCGGGGCTGTTCGCGCCGCTGCTGAGCCTCGTCGGCAATTGGTTTCCCGCCGGGGCGGGGCTGGCCATCGGCATCGCCTCGGCCGGGCAGGCGGTGGGGCAGGGGGGCGTGCCCTTCGCCACCGCCTTCCTGATCGAGGCGGTGGGCTGGCGCCAGGCCTTCCTGGTGCAGGGCGCGGTCTCGCTGGCCGTCATGCTGCCGCTCGCCCTGCTGATGCGGGAGCCGCCGCGCCCGGCGCGCGGCCAGGCCGGTGCCGTTGCCGCGGCGCCGCCGCTGCCGCCCTGGGTCGCGGTGCCGTGGCTGAGCCTGGCCGTCATCGGCTGCTGCACCTGCATGGCGGTGCCGCTGATGCATCTCGTGCCGCTGATCCATGGCCACCACATCTCCTCGCCGGATGCGGGCGGCGTGCTCTTCGTCATGCTGCTGGCGGCGATCCTCGGTCGCATCGCCTTCGGCCGGCTGGCCGACCATGTCGGCGCCATCCCGGCCTATGTCACCGCCTCCTTCTGGCAGACCGTCGCGGTCTTCGCCTTCACCCGCATCCACGACCTCGGCCAGTTCTACCTCTTCGCCCCGATCTACGGCTTCGGCTATGCGGGGGTGATGACCGGTGTGCTGGTGACGGCGCGGATGCTGACGCCGGTGGAGGGTCGCGCCGCGATGATGGGTGTCATCATCGCCTTCGCCTGGCTGGGCCATGGCTTCGGGGGCTTCCAGGGCGGCTGGCTGTTCGACGTGACCGGCGACTACACGCTGAGCTTCGCCATGGCGGCGCTGGCCGGGGTGATGAACCTGATGCTGGTCGGGTCGCTGTTCCTCGCGGTGCGGCGCCGGCGGCGGCAGGGGCTGGCGCTGGCCTGATAGCCGGCTTGGAAAGTCCTGGCGTTCCGAGCCGGGATCGCGCGCAGGGTTGGTGTGGCGGCTGCGCGCCGAATCAGGGGCATGCCGGCCACGCCCCTGGACCGGCACCGGTCGGCATGTCGCGCGGCCGGTATGCGGCTGGGGCGGATTGGACCACTCCATCGGGCCGGAATTGGCCCTCGCGCCGGTCCATTCCCGGGGCGCATAAGCCGAGGGTCAGGAAGACCAGCCCGAGGCCAGACGATGTCCGACACCGCCTACCCCGTCTCCGAGCGCAACAAGGTGCGCCGCCTGCATGAGCGCGGCACCTACGACAAGGCCGCGGTGCACGCCATCCTGGACGCGGCGATGCTCTGCCACATCGCCTATGTCATCGACGGCCAGCCCTACTGCACGCCCACCGCCTTCTGGCGCGAGGGCGAGCATCTCTACTGGCACGGCTCCTCCGCCAGCCGGATGCTGCGCAGCCAGAAGGGCGGCGTTCCCGTCTGCCTGACGGTGACGCATCTGGACAGCCTGGTGCTCGCCCGCTGCGGCTTCAACCACTCGGTCGACTACCGCTCCGCCATGTGCTTCGGCCAGGCGCGCATCATCGACGACCCGGAGCACAAGGCGCGCGCCCTGTCCTCGATGATCGACCGCTTCTACCCCGGCCGCGACGCGACGCTGCGCCCGAGCACGGTGCAGGAGCTGAAGGCGACGACCGTCATCGGCATGGCGATCGAGCAGGCCAGCGGCAAGGTGCGCGCCAAGGGCGTGGGCGACGAGGAGGAGGACTACGCCCTGCCGATCTACGCCGCGCGCTTCCCGGTCACCCAGGTCCTCGGCGCGGTGGAGCCCTGCCCGCGCATGCCGGAAGGCGTCGAATATCCTGCGGGTTTGGCAGGCTTCACGCCGGGGCGTAGGCTCGACGAACTGATGCTCGAGAGCTATCGGACGACCTATGGTGACAGTCACGACTGATCTCGCCACCGCATCCGCGGTGACGCTGGCGGCACTGGTGCGGGAGAAGGCTGCCTCCCCGGTGGAGGTGACCGAGGCGGTGCTGGCGCGCATCGCCGCGAAGAACCCCGCCCTCAACGCCTTCGTCGCGCTGGACGAGGCGGGCGCCCGCGAAGCGGCGCGGGAGGCCGAGGCGGCGGTGATGCGGGGCGAGGCGCTCGGGCCGCTGCATGGCGTGCCGGTGACGGTCAAGGACGTGCAGGCGGTGCGCGGCCTGCCGACGCGGCGCGGCTCCCGCCTCTCGGAGGCCACGCCCGCCGCTGCGGACGCGCCGCTGGTGGCGCGGCTGCGGCAGGCCGGCGCCATCATCCTCGGCAAGACCACCAGCACGGAGCAGGGCTGGACGGCGGTGAGCGACAGCCCGCTGACCGGCACCACCCACAATCCCTGGAAGCATGGCCGCACCGCCGGCGGCTCCTCCTCCGGCGCCGCCGCGCTTTGCGGCGCGGGGTGCGGGCCGCTGCATGTCGGCACGGATGGGGCGGGCTCCATCCGCCTGCCGGCGCATTTCTGCGGCGCGGTGGGGTTCAAGCCCAGCTATGGCCGGGTGCCCTATGTCCCGGTGCCGAACAACGGCGCGCTCTCCCATGCCGGGCCGATCACCCGCAGCGTGGCGGATGCCGCGCTGATGTTCAGCGTGATGGCCGGGCCGCATGCGCTGGACCACACCACCCTGCCGGAGGTCTTCCCGCCGGAGGTCGAGGCGGGCGGGGCGAAGGGGCTGCGCATCGCCTACAGCGCCGATCTGGGCCACGCCAAGGTGGATCCGGAAGTGGCCGCGCTGGTCGCGGCCGGGGTGCAGCGCTTCGAGGCGCTGGGCGCGACGGTGGAGGCGGTGACGCCGCCCTGGGGCCCGACCGGGCCGGGGCTGGAGCGCGACCTGTGGGGCGCCGCCATGCGGTCCTTCCTGGCGCCCGATGCCGCCGCGGCGGCGCAGATGGACCCTGGCCTGGTCGCCTGCACCGAGGCCTACCGGAATTACGGCTTCATGGAGGGCCATGCGGCGCAGAGCCGCCGCTTCGCCTATGCCGCTGCGGTGAACGCCTGGTTCGCCGAGGCAGGGTTCGACCTGCTGGTGACGCCCGCCGCCTCCGTCGCCGCCTTCGAGGTGGGGCGGCAGCGCCCGGCGCATTGGGAGCAGCATGTCTGGGACTGGCTGGTCTGGGCGGAATTCTCCTACCCCTTCAACCTTAGCCATGGGCCGGCGATCTCGCTGCCCTGCGGGGTGACGGGAGAAGGGTTGCCGGTGGGGCTGCAGATCGCCGGGCCGCGGCTGGCGGATGCGCTGGTGCTGCGGGCGGCGGCGGCGTTCCTGGACGGCGTGATGGCGCATGCGGAGTAGGTGACCCCACAGCACCGACCAGGGGCTCTGCCCCTGGACCCCGCCGGGGCCAGGTCCTGGCCCCGGACCCCGGTGTGAGTTTGCCGGGTCTCAGATCAGGAGGCGGGCCGGTCTCCGGTGGGCAAGGCCCTGAGCTACCAGCGCAGCCCGCGGATGGCGGCCAGCGG
>NZ_JAMZIK010000172.1 GCF_024178315.1 Siccirubricoccus soli
CGGGTCTCAGATCAGGAGGCGGGCCGGTCTCCGGTGGGCAAGGCCCTGAGCTACCAGCGCAGCCCGCGGATGGCGGCCAGCGGGTCCACCCCTTCCGCCAGCGCCACTTGGCGCAGCGTCTCGGAGGAGGGGTTCTCGCCATGGGCGAAGGCCGCGAGGCCGGTCAGCGCCCAGAGCGCATCCATCCCCGCCGCCTGCGCCCCGGCGAGGTCGGTATGCGGCGTGTCGCCGATGGCCAGCACGCGGCTGCGCGGGACGTCGCCGATGATCTCCATGACAGGGTCGTAGACCGCCGGGTCGGGCTTCCCGACCTCGAAGCACTCGCCGCCCATGGCGGTGTAGATATCGGCCAGCGCGCCGGCGCAGATCAGCCGCTCCGCGCCCACCATCACATGGCGGTCCGGGTTCACGCAGACCATGGGCAGGTTGTGGCGCCGCGCCGCCTCCAGCGCCGGGCGATAGGCCTCGGCGTCGACCGAGCCGCGCTCCGGGTCCGGGCCGGTGTTCAGCAGGAAATCCGCCTGCGCGGCATCCTCCACCAGCTCGGCGACGCCGTCCTCCACCACGGAAAGGTCGCGCTCCGGCCCGATATGGACGGCGCGGCGGCCGAGCTTCGCGAAGAAGGGGTGCTGCTTCGCCTTCAGCATGCGCCAGGCGATCTCGCCGGAGGAGATGATGCCGTCATAAAGGGCGCGATCCAGCCCCATGCGATCCAGCATCCCGGCGATGAACCAGGAGCGGCGCGGCGCATTGGTGAGGAAGACCACCTTCTTGCCGCGCGCCTTCAGCTGCCGCAGCGCCTCCGGCACCGGCGGATAGGGCTGTTTGCCGTTGTGCACCACGCCCCAAAGGTCGAGCACATAGCCGTCGTAGCGGTCGGCGAGGCTGGCGATGCCGTCCAGGATATCCATCACATCTGTTCCTCAGGCGGCCTGCGGCCGGTCGTCACGTGCCGCATCGACGCCGACGGCATCGGCGACGCTGCTGAACCCGTCGCGCTTCAGCAGCGCGGCGAGCTCGGATTTGAGGCGCGGGATCAGCGCCGGGCCGGCATAGGCGAAGCCGGCATAGAGCTGCACCAGCGCGGCGCCGGCCCGGATCTTCGCATAGGCATCGGCGCCGGAGGCGACGCCACCGACGCCGATCAGCGTCAACCGGCCGCGCGAGAGCCGGGAGGCAAGCCTCAGCACCTCCGTCGCCCGGGCCAGCAGCGGCGCGCCGGAGAGGCCGCCCGCCTCCCCCTTGTGCCGGCTGCGCAGGCTGGCCGGGCGGGCGATGGTGGTGTTGGAGACGATGAGGCCGGCGACGTTGCGCGCCGCGCAGGCCTCCACCACCGCCGCCACGGCGTCATCCGCCAGGTCGGGGGCGATCTTCACCAGCAGGGGCGGGTGGTCCGGCTGCCGCACCGCGGCGATGGCGTCGAGGATCGCGATCAGCCGCTCCTCCCCCTGCAGGTCCCGCAGGCCGGGGGTGTTGGGGGAGGAGATGTTGACCACGACATAGTCGGTGACCGGGGCGAGAGCGGCGTAGAGCGCGGGGTAGTCGCGCTCGGGCACCGCGCCTTCCTTGTTCACCCCGATATTGCCGCCGAGCACCGCCGGCAGTGGCCGCCGCAGCGCGGCGAGGCGGGCGCGATAGACCTCGAGCCCCGCATTGTTGAAGCCCATGCGGTTGATGATCGCCCGGTCCTCCTCCAGCCGGAAGAGGCGCGGGCGCGGGTTGCCCTGTTGCGGCCGCGGCGTGACCGTGCCGGTCTCGACGAAGCCGAAGCCGAGGCGCATCAGCGGCAGCACGGCGACGGCGTTCTTGTCGAAGCCGGCGGCCAGGCCGATGGGGTTGCGAAACGCCAGGCCGAAGGCGTGGGTCGCCAGCACCGGATCGTCCGGCGTGCCGTCCCGCCCCGCCAGCCCGAGCCCCAGCGCCTTCAGCGCCAGGTCGTGCGCCGTTTCCGGGTCGAGCCCGCGCAGCAGGGGCATGAGGGCGGAGGCGAGGGTCGGGGTCATCGCCGCGCTCAATGCCTGAGGCGGCGGCGAAGGGGAAGCCGGTTCACGCCGGCGCGGTTGACGCGCCCCCCTGGGCACGGCGACAAGGGTTGCAGGAGGCCGGCCCCGCCGGATGCAACGGCAAGGGTGACATCGGCGGTGGAGGAAACGGGGTGAAAGGGCCGTTGCTGCTGCTTGGCGGCATAGCGCTGTTCGGGCTGCTGGACGCCAACAGCAAGCTGCTCTCCGGCGCCTATCCGGTGGGGCAGGTGGTCGCCATGCGTTACCTGGTGCTGCTGCCGGCCTTCTTCGCGCTGCGCGGCCTGTACCCGGGCTTCGGCGGCACCTTCCGCACGGCGCGGCCGTGGCTGCACGCGCTGCGTGCGGCGGCGATGATGCTCTCGGCGGGGTCCTTCTTCCTCGGCTTCCGGCATCTGGCGCTGGCCGAGGGCTATCTGGTCTTCTTCACCTCGCCCTTCCTTATCCTGGCGATGGCCGCCCTGACGCTGGGAGAGAGGGTGCCGGCGGCGGCCTGGGCCTGGTGCCTGGTGGGGTTCGGCGGCGTGCTGCTGGCCGTGGCGCCGAAGCTCGGCGGCGGCGGGTCGCTGGCCGGCTATGGCTGGCTGATGCTTGGCACCCTGGCCTTCAGCGTGACCCAGACGGTGAACCGGCAGCTGAAGGGCGAGGCGGGCCTCGCCATGCTGGTGGTCGGGCCGGCGCTGCTTGGCCTGGTGCTGTTCGGCCCGCTGGCGATCCGGGACTGGGTGGCCCCACCGCCCCTCGACCTGGCCATGCTGATGCTGAACGGGCTGATCGCCGGCAGCGCCTCGGTGCTGACCGCGCTGGCCTACCGCCATGCCGACGCGGCGCGGCTCGGGCCGCTCGGCTACGCCGCCATGCCGGTCTCCGGCCTGCTGGATCTGGCGTTCTGGGGAAGATTGCCGGACCTGCCCACCCTGCTCGGCGCCAGCGTCATCATCTTCGCCTGCGTGATGAGCGAGCGGGTGCGCCAGCGCGCTGCGGCGGCTCAGGGGATCTCCGGCGGGAAGAGATGCGCCCCATCGGCGCCCAGCGGCAGCGGCACCACCAGCCGCACCGCGCTGAGCGGCAGATCGCCATAGAGATGGGGGAAGAGGCCGGGGCGTCTGCCGCCCGCGGCCGGTTCCCAGCGCAGCGCGGCGCCGAGGGCGGCCGGGTCGGCGCCCACCAGCAGCAGGTCGCGCTCCCCCGCGCGGTGCTTGGCGGCGCTGGCGCGGAGCTGGCCCGCCGCGGAGAAATGCAGGAAGCCGTCGCGCCGGTCGTCTTCGCTGCCGGCATAGGCGCCGGCGGCTTCCGCCTGCCGCCAATCGGCGGCGCGGACCATGGTGTAGATCAGCTCGTCCATGGGACGGGTATAGCGGTGCCCGCCGGCCGGGGCACGGCTTGCCCCGGCCCGGCCGCCATGGGAGATGCGCGGCCCCAATCGATATCGAGGTCGTGCATGTCCCTCGCCCTTGCCCCATCACGCAGCGCCGCGCGTTTCTGGGGCTTCGCCCTGCTCGGCTCCGCCGTGCTGGCGGCCAGCGCCCAGATCAGCCTGCCCTTCTGGCCGGTGCCGGCGACGCTGCAGAGCCTTGCGGTGCTGCTGCTCGGCGCGCTGGGCGGCGGGCGGCTCGGCCTGGCCGCGGTCGGGCTTTATCTGCTGGAAGGGGCGCTCGGCCTGCCCGTCTTCGCCGGGGCGACGGCTGGGCCAGCCGTGCTCACGGGCCCCACGGCGGGCTACCTGCTGGGCTTCCTGCCAGCCGCCTGGATCGCCGGGCTGGCGGTGCGGGACAGCTTCCCCTGGCGCCAGGCAGCGCTGCTGACCCTGGCGCATCTGGCCCTGTTCCTGCCCGGCCTGCTTTGGCTTTCCGGTTTCGTCGGGCTGGAGCGGGCCTGGATGGCCGGCTTCCTGCTGTTCCTGCCGGGCACGCTGGTGAAGACCGCGCTCGCTTGGGCGGTGCTGCGCGCCGCGCGGCGCTGAGACGGCGCGCATACCGGCCACGCGAGATGCTGACCGATGTCGGTTCACGGGCGCGGCCGGCATGTCCTTGATTTCCGACGCATAGAGCGTTTTCGGTTTCCATGCGTTCACCGCAAACGCTCTACGCCTTTGTTTGCAGAGCAGCTTCACGCCTTCGGGCGATGCCGCCCTACGGCGATCTGCTCTAGCCGTTGCGCGCAACCCTGCGCGCGATACCCGGCTCGGAAAGTCGGGACGTTCCGAGCCGGGTATCAGCCCGGCGGCAGGCGGTAGAAGACCAGCCCGCCGATCTCGGCCGTCGGCACCAGGCCGAGGGCCCAGCCGGGCAGTTCCTCGGCCGGGTGCCAATGGGTGGCGCCGCCGGTCGGGTCCCCCAGCACGCCGGCCGCGGCCCGGGCGGCGACGCGCCGGCAGGCCTCCAGCGCCGCATCCTGCCCTGCCGCCTGCATGGCGTGCAGCAGGACCCGGCGGCGCGGATGCTTCGGCATCCAGCAGCCGAACAGGAAGGGGGCGCGGCAGACCAGGGCGAGCAGCGGCGCCAGCCCGAGCCCCGGCCGCGCGCCCGGGGCGTAGCGCGCGGCCGCTGTGGCATCCGCCGCGGCCATCCGGGCGCGGTTCACCGCCAGCGCCGCCATCGCCTCGATGGCGCGGACCGGCCGGGTGCCGGCCTCGGCCCGGAGGGTGAGGGCCAGGATCTCGGCGCCGGTCATGCCTCGTCCTCCTCGGCATGGCTGCGGTCGCGCAGCCGGGGCATGGGCTGACCGAGGCGCTTCACCTCCTCGATCTTCTCCTCGATGCGCAGCAGGTGCTGCGAAAGGCGCCGGTCCACGTCGCGGATGAGGGAGAGCGGCACGTAGTTCCGCGCCACTTCCAGCTTGAATTCCGCCAGATCGTCGCGGGTGCGGGTCACCGCCTCGGTCTCGCGCTGGTCGCTGCGGTCGATGCGCTCATGCATGTCTCGCCGCAGGCCGAGGATCATGTAGAACAGCGCGGCGACGATCGGCGCCTCCACGGCGGTGATCCACCAGGTGGTTTCGAACGGCATGGGGGGCTCCTCGCTGCCTCCTTGAAGCGGGTGGGGGGCCGCCCACCCTTCGGGCCGAAGGAGGGGCGGTTGGACGTGGTCGAATGGAACGAGCCCTATCTGGAGACCTGCTGCCGGTCGGCCCTGCACCGGCTGACCTTGGTCGGCATGGTGGGGCGGCCGGCAGGGCTGAAGGACGGGCCCTGCCTGGAAAGGCTGCGCGGCATGGGGCTGGCGGCGCAGCGGCCGGATGGGCGCTACGAGCTGACGGAAGAAGGCGTGGCGCGGCACCGGAGTGAGATCCTGCGCCGCGCAGGCTGAGGAAGGGCTCTGCCGTTCCTCAGGCTCCATCCCGCCAAGGGCCGAAGGGCCCTTGGAACCCCGGAGTTTGCAGGTTGAACCGTCGGGTCTGACCCCATGGTTTCCAAAGGCCCTTCGGCCTTTGGCGGGTGGAGTTCGAGGAGGGCAGAGCCCTCCTCGACCTAGCCTCCGTGCCACCCCTGGCCGCGGGCCGCTGGCACGACTGCCGGCAGCCTGACCGGTTCTGCCAGCAGGCAGCCCGCGAGGGCGTCCAGCGCATCGTCGCGGTTGCCCGTCGCGTCCGGCCGCCACGCTGCCATTTCCGCCGGGAAGGGCGTGCGGAACACCGCGTCATGCGCATGCAGCCGCCGCGCCGCCAGCGCCGGTTCCAGGGCGGAGAGGATGCGCTCCGCCTTGGCTTTGCGGCTGGTGTGCTCGATGACGGTGCAGGGCGCCCCGGCCCGGGCCAGTTCCCGCCGCAGCAGCGCCGGGAGGAAGCGGCCGAGCCCGTTGGTCTCGACGCGCACCACCGGCAGCAGCAGCTCCCGCGCCAGGCTGGCCACGGCGCGGCATTGCTGCGTCGCCGGGTCGGTCGCGGCGTCCGGGTCATGTGTCAGCCATTGGATGCGGTGGAGGAAGTGGTTGCCCTCCCCATCCGCATAGGTGGCCGCGAGCACGGAGCCGTCGCCGCCGACGCCGCGCGCCGGCGGCCGTCCGAAGGCCGGGTCCCAGAACCCGCCGCCGGAGACCAGCCGCCGCCCGAGCAGCAGGAGCTGCGCCCGGCCGCTCGCCTCCCGGTACTCCGGCTCCTCCGCGTAGCGGATGAGCAGGGCGGGATCGAGCCGCAGCGCCGCCTCGGCGACCGCCTGCAGCAGCATCTGCCGCGCGAAGCGGTGCGGGCCGACGCGGCTGCGCAGCGCCTCGATCGCCGCCGCATCAAAGCGTTCCGGCCAGGCGCTGTTCCCCGCCGCATCCAGCAGCGGCAGGGTGAAGCGGCGATAGCCGGCGAGGAAGGCCTCCCCCTGCAAGGGATGCAGGTAAAGGGTCTCCGCGCAATGCGGCGTGCCGATGAAGAGCACGGTGCCGCCCGGGACGATCACGAACTCGATCTCCGAGAGGCGGGCGCGCAGCTCCTCCCGCTTCGCCGGCGTGTCGCAATTCCCGGCCACCTCGACATCGTCGCAGATGATGAGGTCGGCGCGGGCGCCGGTGATGTTGCCGCCGAGGCCCTGCGCCAGCATGGAGGGGTCGCGCAGCACCGCGTCCCGCGCCACGGTGAAGCGGTCCATCGCCCAATTCTCCGGGCCCTCCGGCAGCAGGGGGCGGCAGAGCGGATGGCGTTCCAGGATGCGCCGCACCTGCGCCACCATCTTCACCGCGAGCGGTTGGTCGGCGGCCAGCACCAGGATGCGGGTCTCCGGCGCAAGCAGCAGCCGCCAGGCGCAGTAGAGGCCGACGAGGGTGGACTTGCCGCAGCCGCGGAAGGCCATCAGCAGCAGGCGGCGGTCGCCCGCCTCCTGCCGCGCCTGCAGCCAGCGGGCGATCCGGCGGTGCGGCAACGGCGTGTCCTGGTTCTGCACGTGGTTCCAGATCCAGACGAATTCCAGGAAGTCAGGCTGCGTCGCCTGGGTCATCGGTTTCGGGCTCCTCCTTCAGCTCCTTGGCTATGAAAGAGCGGTACTGCGCGAGCGACTCCCCGATCTCCTGCAGCTGCGCCTGGTCCGCCTGCTCGCCCGCCAGCTTGAGCAGCTGCTCGAGATGCGAGAGCGCGGCCTTGGCGGAGCTATGGCGGGAGGCGAAGAGCTTGTTCGCGCCCTCCTCCTGCGTCGCCGGGTCGGCGGACATGAAGCGGTGGTAGTCCGCCAGGATCAGCTTCGCCGAGGTGGCGAAGTCCAGGTCGATCCGGACCTTGCGTTTGGGCGCCATGCGGGTCAGAGCCGCGGCTTGACGGCGCGCACGAAGAGCGTGCCGGGATCGAGGTCGATCGGGGTCGAGGGGTGGCGGTTGGTGGCCCGTGCCGTCACCGTGCCGGTGGCCCCCGTGGTGGTGACGGCGGCGGTCCATTCGACGAAGGCCGAGGCCTGGCCGGTGAAGCCCGCCTGCACGAAGTCGCCGCCCTGCACATAGGGCAGCGTCACCGCCTGGATCGCCACGGCGCCGCTGGCAAGGCTCGGCGGATCATAGGCGAGCGAGGCCGTCAGCTCCCGCGTGCCCCAGAGCCGCCCGGCCCCGGCCAGCACCTGCGGCGCTTCCGTCGCCGGGGCATAGAGCCGGAGCGATTTCAGCACCGAGGCGGCGTTGCCGCCGCGCACGCCGATGACCGCGTAGGCAGCGCTGGCATGCAGCGTGACGCGCTGCAGTCGGTTGAGGGCGACGCCGCCCGTCAGGCTGTCCAGATCCGCATTGCCCTCCCACCAGTAGGAGGGCGGGCCCTGCCAGGCGGTGTTCATGTTGGACCACAGCACCGGCGCGGTGCCGCCCAGCACCGTCTCGGTCGCGTCGAACTGCATCGCCATGGGGCGCAGGCCACTGCCCTCGGCGGCCAGGAAGAACTCCTTGCAGCCCGTGCAGTCCACGACGAAGCCGAGCGCCCGGCTGGTGGGCAGCGTGACGGTGTCGGCGTTCAGCGTGATCAGGGACAGGCCGGGGAAGCAGAAGCCCGCCAGGGTATTGGGCGGCCCGACCGGGTTGCCGGAGAGCACCGCCAGCCCCTCGAAGCCCGTCGAGCTGCCATCCCAGCGGAAGGCGCGGCTGCGGATATTCGCCGCCTCTGCGGCCAGCCTAGGCGTGCCGAGCGCGGCGGCCGCCTGGTGCAGCGGCAGCACCGTGCCGCCGGCCCGCGTCGCCGTGCTGGCATAGTCCACCGCGCAGCCGGTGAAGCCATAGGTGCCGACATAGGCGACCTCGTAGCGCGCATCCGAGAAGCCGGCGGTGTGGCGCGCCACGAAGGGCGAGCAGGCTTCCATGCGCACGCCCTGGGCGATCAGCCCGCGCCCGTCCACCTCCACCAGGAAGGGGATGGCGTCCACCGTGCCCGGCGTGCCCTGGCGCTGCAGCTCGAAGGCCGGGCCGGTGAAGAGATGCGCGTTGTGCAGCCGGTAGGCGCCCTCGGCGGCGGAGAGCCGCACGCCGAACCGCCCCATGCCGGGGTTGGTGGCGGAGGAGCAGGCGAAATGCCCGCCGGCATGCCGCAGCGCGTTCATCCAGGCGGAAGCGGTCGCCGTCCGCAGGTCGAGGCCGATGCGGTTGTCGATGATCCGGCCATAGCGCAGGTCGCTGTCCTCGCAGCCACGCTGGTCGCCGAGGAGCTGGACGCCGATGGTGAAGCGCTCCGCCCGGCGGATCTCCACTTGGCAGGAATCGATGTTGCGGATGCGGATGCCGACATCCGCCTCGTCGATCCAGTCGCTCTGGAGCGAACGATAGACGCTGAGGCCGAGATAGTTCTTCCGCTGGTTGTTGACCGTGCCGCCATCGCCCAGGGTGAGGGCCGCTTGGCCGCCCGGCCCGGCATAGAGGATGGTGCCGCGCATCTGGAGGCCGGCCGCCGCGCCCGGCAGCAGCAGCGGCAGGGTGGTGCGGAAGACGCCCTCCCCCACCTCCAGCAGCTTGCCGCTGGCCGCCGCCGCGTTCATGGCCGCCTGCAGGGCGGGGCCGTCATCCGTCACCCCGTCGCCGGTCGCGCCGAAATCCCGGGCCGAGAGGCGCTCGGCCAGCTTGTCCTCCACCGTGCGCGGCACGCCATTCGGGAAGGGCACGCTGATGGTGCTCTCGCCACGGTCGAACACCGTCAAATCGCCCAGGCTGTCGAAGCCCAGCACCTTGTTCACCCGGGCCGGGCGCAGCGGCAGGGTGGTGACGCCGCCGATATCCGAGGGATCGAGCTGGATGGCGCTGCCGATCTGCGCCTTCACCTCCTGCAGCGCGGCGATCTGGTAGTCCAGCTCGTCATTCAGGGTGCGGGCGCGGAGGATGCCGTTCTCCTGAAAGTCCGTGGTGCGCTCGACGGCCAGATTGCGCCGCAAGGTCAGCACCGCGCCGGCGCGCGGCGGCTCGGGGAATTCCACCGTGCCGCCGGCGCTTTCCCCCACGCCGGTCACGGCGAAGCCGGAGCCCTGCACCAGCCCGTCCATCCGCAGCTCGAGATCGGTCTCGACGAAGATCGGGAAAGGGTAGGTGAAGCTGGTCTGGACGCCGTCCGCCACGTACTGCACGCGTGGCGCCACGTCGCCGATCTTGATGTGCTCGGCCATCTCGGGCTCCGATGTCTCGGTTGCGGCTGGGGCGTGACCGCCCGGGGCATGGCCACCGGCAGCGCGGGTCACGCGGGCAAAGGAATGGGCGGGGCCCGCGGCGCCCGCCGCGGGTCAGTCCAGCAGGCTGCGTGCGGCGAAGCCGAAGGTCCGGCCGCTGCGCAGCAGAGCCGTCAAGGTGCCGTCCGGCTGCAGCAGGCTGGCACGGCCCTGGGCGAGCCTTGCCTGATAGGCGGCATCGTCCGCCGCCTGGGCCGCCGCGGCATCCTGCCGCAGCCCGCCGGTGACGGCGGCGGCGGAGCCTTCGTCCGGCTGCAGCCCGCTCGCCGCCAGCCGGGCGCGGGTGGCGGCCAGGGTGCGCGCCAGGGCCTGCTGGCGCTCCCGCGCCTGCTCCGCCTGCTGCGCCGCCAGCTCCTGCTGCCGCGCTGCCTGCTGCTGCTGGGTGAGCTGCGCCTGTGCCTTCGCCGTCGCCTGCTGCGACTGCGCCTGGCGCACGGTGCCGTAGATGGAAGCGCCCGCACCGAGCACGGTGGCGAGCGAGGCGAGAGCGGCCATCAGTCGGTGATCCTCGTCTCGGTGGTGACGGAAAGCAGCGTCATCGGCAGCGGCGTCGCATCCTCGATCCGCCAGAGCGGGGCGAGCGCATCCCGCTTCCAGCCGATGGCGCGCAGCCGCACATCGCCGGTGAAGAGCTGCGGCGCGGCGTCCAGCAGCGGCGTGCCGAGCCGGCGGAAGGCGACCGGCGTGCTGCCGCGGCCGAGATCGACCGAGAGCGCTGCCGTCTCCAGCAGCCGGAAGGTGACGGAGACGAGCCGCAGCGGCGCCGCCTTCACCCCCATGGCGGAGCTGAGATCGGGCGGCAGTGGCTCGATCACATGGCTGAAGGGCAGGCCGGCCTGCAGGGTCAGCGCGCCGGGCTCGAGCGTGACGGCGCCGTTGGAGACCAGGGCGGAATCGCGCGGCGCGCCATCCGCCAGGATGCCGACGATGCGCCCATCCAGATGGCCGAGCCCGGACCAGTGGCTCTGCGCCGCGGCGCTGCCGCCGGTCAGCGCCGCATCCAGCGCCAGCGCCGCGTCGAAGCGTTCCAGCCGCTGGGTGCCGGCACGCTCCACCACCGCCCAGACCGTGCCCTCGATCTCGGCCAGGGCGCGGAAGACCCCGTCCGTCTCCTGCCGGGTCCAGGCGGTGACTTCCTCGGCGCGGTAGAGCGTGAGGGTGGCGAGGCCGCCATCCGCCATGGCAACATGCAGCAGCCGGCGGACCTGGTCGTAGCACATCGCGACCGGGTCACGGACCAGGTGCTGCGCCGCCAGCGCCAGGTCGTTCGCCTGATAGACCTGCTGCAGGTCGGTATAGGTGAACTCATAGACGCCACGGCCGCTGCGGGAGACGAAGATGGTGGCGCCATCCACATCCACCGGCGGGATCATCCGCGCCACCGGCGAGCCGACGCGCGTCTGCCGGTTGAGCTGGATGGAGGCCGGGGTGAGCGGCGCGCCGCTGACCATCCACTCCGCACCGGAGGTGAAGACCTGCAGATGCAGGCCGGAGAAGACGCCGCGGATCGCGTTCACCTGGTCGGAGACCAGGCCGAAGCTGATCGCCTGGTCGTCGAGGCCGGTACCGGTGTCGAAGTTGAACAGATCGCCGGATTGGGAGAGCCAGAGCCGGTTCGGCAAATCCCGCGAGCCGCCGATCACCAGCCGGTCCTGGTGGAAGCAGAGGCAGACCGGCCAGCCGCGCACGGCGGAGAAGGCTGCCTCGTCCCAATCCGCCGTCGCCGTGGTGCCGGCCAGCGTCTCCTCGACCGAGGCGGTGGCATGGGTGGCGGAGGCGATGGCGGTGACCACCACCCGCTTGCCGCCGAGGCGGAAGCGGGTGCCGACATGGCCGGGCAGGAAGGCGGCGGCCGAGGCGGTGAGGGTGACGCTGCCGCCGGTGGCGGAGGGCGTCAGCGTCGTCGCGCCATCGCCGAAGCGGAAGAAGGGCTCGTAGAGGAAGCTCCAGGGGGTGACGGTCCAGCTCGTATGGCTGGTCCGCGTCACCTTCTGCGGCACCATGTCCGGGTGGCAGAGCAGCAGCGTGTCCGCGCTCTGGGTGAAGGCGAGCTGGGGCAGCATCGCCTCGGTCCAGGGGCCGCTCACCTGCGCCACCTGGGCGTCCTCGATGAAGACCCGCATCTGCCCCGCGGTCAGCACCAGCAGATAGGTCTGCTCGGTGTTGAACTCGAAGGGGATCAGCCTGGCGGGGCCGGGCAGGGTCGCGACATGGCGCAGCCCGGGGCGGCGGGTGAGGCCGCCGGTCGGCTGGATGAAGACGTTGCGCAGCCTGCGCGCGCCATTGGCCCAGGCGCGCAGATCCGGCCGGCCGAGCAGCTCGGGCGTCACCTCGCCGGCGGTGAAGCTGGTCTTCAAGGCGCGGGACTGGGCCATCTCACCCCCTCGCATTCAGCAGCGGGAAATTCTCGATGGCGCGCGGCGTCGCCTGCTGGCTGTCCGCCTGCCGCGCCGCCCGCAGCTCCGCCTCCGCCTGGCTCAGCAGGAGCTGGGCGCGGGAGGTGTTCTCGGTCAGCGGGATGCAGAATTCGGCGGCGAGGCGCGTGGCCAGCGCGGCGGCGAAGAAGGGCGGGAAGGCGGCCTCCGCCGGGCGGAAGATGTAGGAGAGGACGACCTGCTCCGCGCTGCAATGCAGCCGGTCCTCCAGGATGCGGTAGGCCAGGCCGCGGCCGCTTCCCGGCGTGCCGGCCGAGAGCGCGCGGAGGAAATCCACCGGCAGCTGGAAGGCGTGGTCGAAATCCGCGGTGGGCCGGGCGGAGAGCCGCGGCAGGGTGGCCTGGGCGGTGGCGAAGCTCCAGGGGAAGAGGGAGAGCAGCGCGTCGCGCACGGCCGGGTAGAGATTCGCCGCCACCTCGGCCTCGGCGGTGCCTTCGTCGAGCGAGGCGACCGGCTGGGCGCCGATCTTCAGCAGCGCGCGCGAGCAGAGCGCGAGGGCGGAGAGGGCCATTTGGGGCTCCGAGCAAGCGGGAGGTGGAGAGGGAAGGCGCCCCCACCACGGCCCTTCCCGCTGGGGGAGAGCCGCGGTGGGAGCGGTCGGGGACGCGCAAAGCCGTCCCTTCGTGCGCTTATTCCTTCGCGCGCATCCGCACGACGCCGGTGTTGTCCACCAGCACCGCGCCCTGGCTCATCATGGTGTTGACGAAATGCGCGGCGCGGTCGCCATGCCAGGTGACGTCCGTGGCGATCTCGGACGCCACGGCGTGGCCGACCGCGCTCTTGTGGTAGAAGTAGCAGTAGCGCAGCGTGCCGGCCTTGGTCAGGCCGCTATGCGGCATCCAGGTGGCGCCCAGCCAGCGCTTCGCCTGGGTGCCCTTCCAGGGCAGCTCGTCCGGGCCGATATAGTCGGCATTGGCGAATTCCTGGATGGTCAGCAACTCGCTCCACTGCTTCCAGCCCACCACCGCGAAGCGGTTGCCGTCATCCGGCACATCGGCATTGCCCAGCGCCTGGAAGGCCAGCAGCACCTTGGCGCGGGTCAGGCCGTCATTGTCGGTCTCACCGCTATTGGTGCCGATCGCCTCCGGCGTCGCGCTGTCCAGCGCGGCGATGATCAGCTCGTCCGTCTTGCGGCCCAGCGCATAGGCGCCGGCATTCGCCACCACCGCGCGCTCGTCGATATTGGTCTTCAGCTCGTCCAGCCGGTCGATCCAATCGCCGGCGTAGTAGTCCTGCAGGAAGCACTCGACCGTGGTGTGGTCGATGTTCATCACCGGCACCACGCCGTTGCGCGCCTTCGCCGCCGCGGTGCCCTTGCCCACCTTCTGGAAGATGGTGGAGGCGCCGCGGACATCGGACTTGCTGCGCACGGTCGGGCGCAGCTTGCTGCCGTGGCGCTGATAGGCCTCCTGCACCTCGGCTTCGTACTGCTTGATGAAGGCCTGGTCGATGGAAGCGGACATGTGTCCTTGCCTTTCACGATGGGGGCGGATGCGCCTACGCCGCGGTTGGCCGCTTGCGCGGGCCGGAGCGAGGGCGCGCGGCCACGGCCCGCGCGGCGGGGCCGGTGGGTTGGTCGTGGCCGTGAAGGGAGGGGGCGGGCGATACGGCTTCGGCCGCTCGGCACGAGGCGGGTGGCGCCTGCATCTGCAGGGCATGCCTCGGCGCGGCCGGGCATCGGCCCGCCCCCGGGGCGCCACGCCGGGGGCGGCGGGCGCCCGCGGCAGGGCGAGGGCGCCGCGGGGGGAACGGCGCACTCAAGCCCTGCCGAAATGCGGGATTTGGCGGGGCCGGAGCCCCGCCGGATCAGGTGCCGACCAGGCGGCGGAAGCCCTCGGTCACGCGGCGGACGAAGACCGGGTCGCGCTGCCGCCAGTAGCGCGGGTCGCGCATCATGGCGCGCAGCTCGGTCTCGCTCTCCGCGGTCTGCGGCGCGGCGTCCCGGCCGAGGCCCGGCTCCGCCTTCCGCATCATCTGCTCCAGGGCGAGCACGCCCTCCGCGGTGCTGGCCAGCGCGCCATAGACGCTCTCCGGCAGCTTCGCGCGGGCCCAGGCGGAAAGCTGCGCCGCCACCTGGCGGAAGCGCTCCTCGCCGCCGAAATGCTCCACCAGCTTCTCGCGCTGCCGATCGGCCTCGTACTGCGCGGCGGCCTCGGCGATCAGCGGCAGCAGCCGCTCCGCCGCCAGATCGTAGACGAGCTGCGCCTGATCGTTGGTGAAATGCGCCCGGTGCAGCCGGCCATTCACCTCGGCATCGGCGCAGCAGAGCTCATGCGGCGGGGTGATGCTGTAGCCTTCGGGCGACTCGGGAATACCCATCGCCTGACGGAACCGCAGCAGATCCTCCGGCGCCACGTCGGCGCCCGGCATGCCCATGCGCTGTGAGAGGCGCCGCTCCAGCTCGCGGTAGGATTTCAGCAGCGCGTCCACGCGCAGCGCGCCGGTCTCGGGGTCGCGGAATTTCTCCGGCACCTCGCTCGGGCGCGGGGCGGGCGCGCTGCCCTCCGGCGCGGCAGGCTGGTCCGGCGACTGCAGCAGATCTTCGGGCATGCGGGTCACTCCCGGTTGGGCAGGGGTTGCGGAACGGGGCTCGGCAGCAGCACCTCGGCCGGGGCGCCGAGGGTGCGGGCCAGCCAGCGCGTGGCGGCGACGGTATCCAGCTGGGCCGCCGCGCTGCCGCCGAGCTTGCCGACGGATTCCAGGAACAGCAGGGTATTCGCCGCATCGGCGCGGCCCTGCACGCGGGCCAGCGGGCTTTCGTAGCGCAGCGCGATCTCCCGCCCATCCGCCACCAGCAGCGGTGGCAACTCGCCCCGCCGGCGGAGGATGCCGAGGCAGCGCATGACCAGCGGCGTCAGCAGTTCCGTCTGCAAGCGGCCATAGGTGGCGCCGAGCAGCCGCGCGGTCTGGGCGCTGCGCTCCAGCACCTCCGTCGCGGTCATCCGGACGTCCTGCGCCGGGCCCAGCCGGTCGGCCAGCAGCGCGCCGCGGATGCGCGTGCGCAGATCCTCGAGCACGAGCTGCGAGACGTCGAAATTCCCCGGCGCCGCCAGCGGCGTGAGGCCGGCGCTGCCCGGCGCCTTCGGAATGATGGCGCCGGGCGTCAGCTTGATGGTGGCGGGGTTCAGCACCCCGTCATCCTCCGCCTGCCAGATGCCGGTGGCGGCGATGGAGGCGTTCTTCAGGATCAGCTCCACCACCTTGTTGGCGGTGCGGATATCCGGCAGCGCCTTCATCACCGGGCCGCGGCCATAGAGCTCCCCCGGCACCTTCATCCAGCGGAAGGCGATGCAGGGATTCTCGGCGAAGCTTCCCTCGGCCAGGGGCAGCGGGCGCAGCGGGTCGTCGATCAGCAGCGCGTGGTAGCGGATGCCGCCGCGGTCCGGCAGCACCGCCTCCAGCACCGGATGCGCCGTGGCGTCGCCCTGCGCCGCCGCGCGCAGCAGCTCGGGCGGCAGCACCGCCTCGGGGAAGCGGCGGCGCAACGCGGCGGCGGTCAGGCGCGCCTGGCGATAGACGGTGGAAAGCCGGCCGTCCGGCCCTTCCTCCAGCACCGCCATGCGCATTGGCACGGCGGTGAAGCGGAAGGCGGAGGCCTCGCCGAGCGGCGCTTCCTCCACCATCAGTAGCCCGGTGCCGATGATGACGAGGTCGAGGAATGCCTGGTGCATCTCGACCGCGAAGTTGGAGCGGTCGAGATGCCGTTGCAGCGTGTCCGCCGCATCCTCCAGCGCGAGCGCCGCGGCATGGCCGCGCGCCGTGTCCTGCAGCGGCCGGGCGGGCGCCAGGCCGAACCAGCGGGACCAGGGCGGCGTCAGCTCGGCGAGCAGGGAGGCGGCGAGCTGTTCCACCGCGTCGGCCGCCGTGGCGTCGAACAGGGCGGGGCCGTCCTGCGGTGCGGGCAGCACATGATCGTAGCAGGCCTGCCAGATCGGCTCGATCGGCCGGCGTCGTTCGAGGGCGCGGGCATGGCCGGCGAGGATCGCTTCGGCGTCCATCGGTGTCACTCCCCGAGCAGGGATTTGCGGGCGGTGGCGGGCAGCGCAGGCAGCGGGTCCAGCACGCCGCGGGCGGAGGTGGCGATGGTGCCGGCGATGCCGCGTGCGGCGCGGGCGCGGGCCTCGCGGCGCGCCTCGCTGGCCGCCTCTGCCGCGGCGGCCTCGGTCGTGCTGGTCGTCTCCGCCGCGGCGGCAGCGGTGGCGGCTTGTGGCGTCTGGACGATCACCGGCTTCGGGGCACGGAACAGGCCACCCATGCGGATCCTCTCCTGTCGGCAGGGCTCCGCGACCCCGGGCGAAAAAAGGCGCGGGCCCGGTCCTTCACGAGGAAGAGCCGGGCCCGCGCCTGAGGGGAGGGATCGGGAGGAAGGCCGCCGGGCGCAAATCGCCCGTTGGCGAGGAGGTTCTTAGCCGGCGGCGGCGCGAGGGTCAAGAAAATTTTCTTATGTCAGGGTGGAATTCTGGCCGAGCGGGTAGGCATAAATGCGGATGAACGTAAAAACGGCGGAACGGCGTCCGCGCCGTTCCGCCGTCTGGGAAGAGACCGCTGCCCCGGTGTGGGTATGCCAGCCGAATCCAAAACTCAGACCGGGGTCCGGGGCCAGGTCCTGGCCCCGGCGGGGTGCAGGGGCAGAGCCCCTGCCGGGCCCACGGGGCCGGAGCCCCCACGCCTCAGCCCCCGGTACAGCCCATGCGGCGTCAGCGCGAAGGGCGCCGCGCTGCCCAGCACGGCGCGGCAGAGGGAGACGCAATTGAGCGGCCACAGCGAGGGCAGCACCGACCAGCGCGCCCCACCCGGCCGGAAGGGGCCGAGCACCGTCAGTCCCGCCCGCCGGTAGAAGCCCGGCAGGTCGAAGCCCGGCGGCAGGTCCAGCCGCGTCAGCACCAGCCGGCCGGAAAGCGGGTCCGCCACCAGCCAGCTTCCCGCCTCCTCCAGCGCCGCGAAGCAGTGGCGGAAGCCGGGGCGAAGCAGGCGCAGCCAGGGCAGTTCCGCCGCCCCGCCGAAGGCGATGTAGACGCGCTGCCCGGCCACCGCCGCGGCCCGGGCATGGGCAGGCCGCGGCCGGGTCATGCTCGGGGCCCCGGAAAGGCCAGCACCTCCGCCGGCTGCGCCACCGGCAGCGGGCCGGCGACGATGCCCTTCACCCTGAGCGGCCAGTCGAGCCGGGAGATCGCCTCCCGCCACAGCCGCCAATCGCCCTTATCGCTCGGGTAGCGTGGGTCCGGCGCGGCCTGGCGCTCGCCCCAGATCCGCAGGATGCGGGCGTGCTGCAGGTCGATCCGCCGCTGCCGGTAGAGCCGGTCCAGGCATTTCACCACGTCGTCCGGCTCGCAGGGCCGCTGCACCAGCCCGGCGCCGGAGACGATGCGGGCGCCATCGCGCCGGGCGATGAGGGCGGCCATGGTCCAGAACCAGGCTTCCTCCGTGCTGTCGAAGGGCTGCATCCTGTTCGTGCTGTTGCGGACGGGGGCGTTTCCGGGGCGGGCGGCGGTGGTCATCGGGGGCTGTCCTTCGCGCCAGGGTGGAACGTTTCAGGAACGTAAACCCAGGGTTGTTCCGAAGGCAAGCATCAAAAAGGAAAATTCACCTATTGCTCGATGACTCCGAACCTAGGATGTTATGCCCAGATCGGGCCCCCATATCCAGGGCCTGCCACCCGATGCGCTGACCTTGCACTGGACCGATGCGCCGAAACCGAGGAGCGGGACGTGAACCATGAGGATATCTGGCGTGCCCTGGATGCGCTCGCCGCCGAACACGGGCTTTCCGCCTCGGGCCTTGCCCGCCGGGCTGGGCTCGACGCCACCGCCTTCAACCCCTCCAAGCGGGTCGGCGCCGATGGCCGCTCCCGCTGGCCCTCCACCGAAAGCGTCGCCAAGGTGCTGAGCGCGACCGGGACCAGCTTCGAGGATTTCGCCGCCCTCGTCACCGGCATGCCCGCGCTCTCCCGCAATGGCCGCCAGGCGGCCGCCCGCCGCATCCCGCTCATCGGCCTCGCCCAGGCGGGTGGGGAGGGGTATTTCGACGATGGCGGCTATCCGGTCGGCGGCGGCTGGGACGAGATCTCGCTGCCCGATGTCGGCGACCCCAACGCCTATGCGCTGGAGATTTCCGGGGAGAGCATGGAGCCGGTGTTCCGCGATGGCGACACCGTCATCGTCTCCCCCGCCGCGCCCATCCGCCGCGGCGACCGCGTGGTGGTGCGCACCCAGCAGGGGGAGGTGATGGCGAAGGAGCTGAAGCGCCAATCCGCAAGGCGGATCGAGCTGCGCAGCCTCAACCCCGCCCATCCGGATTATGCCTTCGACCTGGCCGAGATCACCTGGATGCACCGCATCATCTGGGCGACGCAGTGACCCCACGCCGTTGCTGCGCAATGCCGTGGGGGTCCCGTCATCCCTCCAGGGGCGGCGCCTCGGATGGCCTTTCATGGCAAAGCCATGAAAGGACAACGGCAGATCCGGTCCGGAGACCCGTCGTGCTGCCTTACGCCGCGTGGTCCTTGGGCAGCTCGGCCTCGCGCCGCAGGCTGGCGGGCAGCAGGGGCAGCAGCTTTGCCAGGTCGCGCTCCGCCTTCAGCGCCAGGTAGCGGGGCGGCTGCTCCGCCAGCTTCACCGTGGTCAGCCCGATATCGCCATAGACCCGCAGCAGCCCTGGCCCCACGCGCCAGAAGGCCGGGTCCACCCCCGCCCGCTCGCACAGGTCGCGGAAGCGCCAGATGGCGGAGATCGCATCCGCCCGCTCCCCCGCCGGGTCGCCCAGCGCCAGCCACACCCCGTCCCGCTTCAGGAAGGCGAAGCCGGCCCGCTCCGCCTCCCCGAACACCGCGCCATCCGCCTCGGCCGGGGCCATGGCGCCCAGCTCGGAGAGCCTGAGCCGCATCGCCGCATCCCAGCATAGCGGCGCGATGCGCGCCGGGCGCAGCAGCCGCACCATGCCGGCCAGCAGCAGCACCCCGGTCAGCCCCACGGTGAAGCGCAGCGAATCCGGGGCGAGCTTGGACAGCACCACCTGCCACCAGCTTTCGTTGGAAACCCGCCCGCCATAGGCGACCAGCGCCAGGGTGATGCCGCAGGCCGCAACCGCCAGCAGCGGCATCAGCGTCTCCGCCGAAAGCGGCTCCCGGATCAGCCGGCTGTCCCGGTAGAAGGCGGTGCGGAGGCTGGCCAGCAGGGCAGCGAGCAGCAGGAAGGGCCCCCAGAGCCACCATTCCTCCCCCCGCACCCAGGCAATGGCGGCGCCGTTCACCAGCAGGAACAGCGTCAGGCTCCAGGCGATGGTCAGCCGCCGCAGCAGGCCGAAGGCCATGACCAGCAGCAGGGAGCCGACGATGGAGGCAGCGAAGTGGGAGGCGAGCGCCGCCAGATGCCCGGCCCAGAGCTCGATGATCGTCCCCCGCGTCGGCAGCGCGCCGAGGAAGATCAGCAGCGCCCCGGCCAGCGCGACGAGCGAGGCGATGGCCGGCACCTCCAGCGCATCCGTCCCTTCCCCGACCGCCGCCAGCCTTTGCAGCATCGCCCGGCGCTGGCCGATCTCGAAGCCGACGAACAGCGCCCCGGCGATGAAGAGCGGCACGATGTAGTAGTAGAGCCGGAAGACCAGCAGCGCGCCGATCACCTCCGGCGCCGGCAGGTAGGGCTGCAGGCCGAGCAGGATGGCGCCGTCGAACACGCCGATGCCGCCCGGCACATGCGCCAGGATGCCGGCGGCATAGGCCGCCAGGTAGATGCCGACGAAGCGGATGAAGGTCAGCCCCTCCGCCTCCGGCAGCAGGATGTAGAAGATCGCCGCCGTCACCGCGACGTCGACGGTGGCGAGCAGCGCCTGGGCCAGCGCCATGCGCGGCCGCGGCAGCTCGATCTCGTAGCGGAAGATGCGCACCTGCCGCAGGAAGCGGCTCAGCACCACATAGGTCAGCACCACGCCCCAGAGCGGGATGGCGAGGGCCTGCAGTGCCCAGTGCGGCAGATGGGTGCCGAACCAGGGCACCACCTCCGGCTCCAGCAGCAGCACCAGCCCGCCCAGCGCCATGCCGCCCAGCCCGAAGGTGAGGCTGGTGAACCCCACCACCTTGGCGATCTCGAGCGGCGTCAGCCCCCAGGCGGAATAGAGCCGGTAGCGCACCGCAGCGCCCGAGACCGCGGCGAAGCCGAGGTTATGCGCCAGCGAATAGCCGCAGAAGGAGGCAAGCAGCGACCTGCCCCAGGAGACCGGTCGCCCGGCATAGATGGAGCCGAGCTTGTCGTAGATCGCCAGCACCAGATAGGCGAGGACGGTGCAGCCCGCCGCCAGCCAGATGGCGCGGGGTGGGATGGCCGCCATGGCCCGGCGGATATCGGCGACCGAGAGGGTGCTGAACTCCCGCTGCACCACATAGAGCGCCCCGACCAGCAGGAGAAGGCCGAAGACTGCCGCTCCGTGTCGCTTCAGCCAGGGGAGCCACCCGGTCACGCCGCGCTGGCCTCCCGCGCCAGGGCGGTCTCGATCAGGCCGATGGTGCCGGCAATGCCATAGAGCGCGACGAAGCCGCCGAAGCGCGGACCCTCCTGCTGGCCGAGCAGCACCTGATACAGGCAGGAGAACCAGTCGCGCAGATTGGCGAAGGCGTGGCGCTTGCCCACCTCGAAGACCTGGTTCTGGATCGCCTCCGCATCGGCATCCGCCGGCAGGCTGCGCAGCACCTGCAGCAGGTCTTCCAGCGCGGCGCGCTCCATCCCGCTCGGCGCGCGGTACTGCTTGGCCGGGGCGACGAAGTCCCGGTAATAGGCCACCGCATGCTCGGCCAGCCGCGCCAGCATCGGGTGGCTCTCCGGCGTCACCCCCGGCGCGTAGCGGCGGATGAAGCCCCAGAGGATCTCCGACCCCTCCGCATTCACCACGCTGGCGAGGTTCAGCAGCATGGCGAAGGAGATGGGCGAGCCCGGATCGTTGCTGCTGCCATTGTGGATGTGGAAGGCCGGGTTCGTCGGCTCCGGCTGCGCCTTCAGCTTCTCCAGATTGGCCAGGTACTCGTCCACCGCGCGGGGGATGACGTCGAAGAACAGCCGCTTCGCCCGCTGCGGCGCGGCGTACATGAACTGCGCCAGGCTCTCCGGCGGGGCGTAGCGCAGCCATTCCTCGATGGTCAGGCCATTGCCCTTGGACTTGCTGATCTTCTGCCCCTGCTCATCGAGGAACAGCTCATAGGTGAAGCCGACCGGGGGCGTGCCGCCGAGGATCCGGCAGATCGCCGAGGAGAGCTTCACGCTGTCGATCAGGTCCTTGCCGGACATCTCGTAATCGACGCCGAGGGCGTACCAGCGCAGCGCCCAGTCGGCCTTCCACTGCGCCTTGCAATGGCCGCCGGTGATGCGCGTGCCATGCCGCTTGCCGGTCTCGGGGTCCACCCAGACCAGCAGGTCCTGGTCGGGCCGCACCTCCTCCATCGGCACCTGCATCACCACGCCGGTCTCCGGGTGGATGGGCAGGAAGGGGGAGTAGGTCGCCCGCCGCTCCGGCCCCAGGGTGGGCAGGATCACCCGCCGCACCTCCTCATGCTTCTCCGCCATGCGCAGCAGGGCGGCGTCGAAGCGGCCGCCCTTGTAGTACTCCGTGGCGGAGGCGAATTCGTAGTCGAAGCCGAATTCATCCAGGAAAGCCTGCAGCCGCGCATTGTTGTGCGCGCCGAAGGAGGGATGCGTCCCGAAGGGGTCCGGGATGGCGGTGAGCGACTTGCCCAGGTGCTGCGCCAGCATCTCCCGGTTCGGGACGTTGTCCGGGACCTTGCGCAGCCCGTCCATGTCGTCGCTGAAGGCGATGAGGCGGGCGGGCAGGCCGGTCATCCGCTCGAAGGCGCGACGGACCCAGGTGGTGCGCGCCACCTCCCCGAAGGTGCCGATATGCGGCAGGCCGGAGGGGCCGTACCCCGTCTCAAAGAGCGCACCCGAGGGTTTCGGCGCCGTCGCCAGGCGATCGGCGACCTTGGCGGCTTCCTCGAAGGGCCAGGCCTTGACGGTGCGGAGGGAGGGATCGGCGCTCATGGCGGCAGGCATGGCAGGGGGCGGCGGCGGGGTCAACGCGCGGCTGGACGGTCCTCGCCCGCCGGGCCGGCAGGTTCGGGGCAGCCTCCGCCTGGCCGGAACCGGGGCCGTTCCCGCCAGGTTGAGAGAGGCTGCCCCAGGTTCCGCATGTCCGGGGCAGCGCCCTTCACCCTGGCGGTTTCCGGCCGGCCCGAACCTGCTCTAGGGTCCGGGAAAGCCCTGGAGACGCCGCCATGAACCTCGCCCGCTTCCCCCGCATTCGGCTCGGCCACCTGCCGACGCCGCTGGAGAGGATGGAGGCGCTGACCCGCCACCTCGGGGGACCGCAGCTTTGGATCAAGCGGGATGACTGCACGGGCCTCTCCACCGGCGGCAACAAGACGCGGAAGCTGGAGTACCTGTGCGCGGAGGCGCTCGGCCAGCAGGCCGACATCGTCATCACCCAGGGCGCCACCCAGTCCAACCACGCCCGCCAGACCGCAGCCGCGGCGGCGAAGCTGGGTCTTGAGTGCCTGATCCTGCTGGAGGACCGGACCGGCTATGCCGATCCCGCCTACAAATTCTCCGGCAACGTCCTGATGGACAAGCTGCACGGCGCCCAGGTTTCCCGCCGCCCCGGCGGGGCCGACATGCAGGCGGAGATGGAGGCGGTGGCGGCGGAGCTGCGGGCCAAGGGCCGCCGCCCCTATGTCATCCCCGGCGGCGGCTCCAACCCCGTCGGCGCGCTGGGCTATGTCAACGCGGCGCAGGAACTGGTCACCCAAGCGTCCGACATGGGGCTGCGCATCGACCATCTGGTGCATGCCACGGGCAGCGCCGGCACCCAGGCGGGGCTGGTGGCCGGGCTGGTGGCGCTGAATTCCGGCATCCCGGTCCTCGGCATCGGCGTCCGCGCCCCGAAGCCGCGGCAGGAGGCCAATGTGCTGGCCCTGGCCGAGCGCACCGCCGCCCATCTCGGCCTGCCCGGCCTCATCCGGCCGGAGCATGTGGTGGCCAATTGCGACTATGTCGGCCAGGGCTACGGCATCCCGACCGAGGGCATGGTCGAGGCGGTGAAGCTGGTGGCGCAGAAGGAGGGCATCCTGCTCGACCCGGTCTATTCCGGGAAGGGCATGGCCGGCCTCATCGACCTGATCGGCAAGGGCGTCTTCACCAAGGACCAGAACGTCGTCTTCCTCCACACCGGCGGCCAGGCCGGGCTGTTCGGCTACCCGGAGGCCTTCGGCCTGCCGGCGGAGCTGGGCTGAACTCAAGGGTTCCAAGGGGTTGAACGCACCGCGTTCACCGACCCTTTAGCGGGGAGAGCGCGAGAGGGCCGTCCCGGCATTGCCGCGACGGCCCTCTCGCTGTCAGGCGCTTCCTGTTAAGCTGCTGTGAATGCCCGCTCCCCGATTGCTGCTGCCTGATGCCCCGGCCCTGGTCGCCGCCCATGGCCGCGCCACGCTGCTGACGCCCGATGGGGAGCTGCTGGAGCTGCCGGCGGAGGGTCTCGCCCGCGCCCTGGCGGACCATCCCCCGCCCCTCCTGGTCCACGCCCCCGCCACCGCCCGCCGCCTGGACCTGCCCCGCTTCGAGGCCGCCTTCGATCTGCTGGAGCTCTTCGCCTTCTGCCGCCCGGCCCAGCTTGCCGCCCCCACCCCCCGCGGCCTCGCCATGGCGCTGGACCTGTCCCTGCCGCAGGACGATGCCGCCGCCGCCGCCCTGCTGCCGGAGATCGCCACCGTCCTGCTGCGCCACCTCGCCCTCGGCCGCGGCACGCCGCTGAACCGGGACGCCGGCATCCTGGCGGCGCAGATGGAGAAGGCCGCCGCCTGGCCCTGGGCCCCCGCCATCCTTGCCGCCCTGGGCGTGGAAGCCCCCAAGCCCTCCCTCGATGCCCACAAGGTCTGGCGCCGCCTGCCGGAATGGGAGGATCCCGGCCCGCCCCAGCCCCCCGCCAGCTTCGACGTCTCCCCCACCGAGGCCCGGCTGCGCCTCGGCCAGATCCTCGGGGAGGGGGCCGAGCAGCGGCCGCAGCAGGCGGATTACGCCTCCGCTGCCGCCGGCGCCTTCGCCCCGCGCGACGAGAAGGGCCAGCCCCGTCTGGTCCTGGCCGAGGCCGGCACCGGCACCGGCAAGACCCTGGGCTACATCGCCCCCGCCTCCCTCTGGGCGGAGCGCAACGGCGCGCCGGTCTGGATCTCCACCTTCACCCGCAACCTGCAGCGCCAGATCGACCAGGAGCTCAGCCGCCTCTACCCCGATCCGGAGGAGCGGCGCCGCCGCATCGTCGTCCGCAAGGGGCGGGAGAACTACCTGTGCCTTCTCAACCTTGAGGAGATGCTGGGCCAGGCCGGCCAGCCGGACATGGCCATCCCCCTCGGCCTCGTCGCCCGCTGGGCGCTGGCGACGCGCGACGGCGACCTGATGGGCGGCGATTTCCCCGGCTGGATCGGGGAGCTGCACGGGCCGCACGCCATCTGGCCGCTGGCCGACCGCCGGGGGGAATGCATCCGCTCTGCCTGCCCGCGCTACAAGCAGTGCTTCGTCGAGCATTCCATCCGCCGTGCCCGCACCGCGACGCTGGTGGTGGCCAACCACGCCCTGGTCATGGTCCAGGCAGCGCTGGGCGGCGGCGAGGATGGCCGCCCCATCCGCTATGTCTTCGACGAGGGCCATCACCTCTTCGATGCCGCCGATGCCGCCTTCAGCGCCGCCGTCACCGGCGCCGAGACGGCCGAGCTGCGCCGCTGGCTGCTCGGCGCCGAGGGCGGCCGCAGCCGCGCCCGCGGCCTCCGCCGCCGCATCGAGGAACTGGCCGGCGACCTGCCGGACCTGCTGCCCCCCATGGAGGCCGCACTGCAGGCCGCCCGCGCCCTGCCGGGCCTCGGCTGGTCCAGCCGCCTGTCCGAGGAGCCGCGCCCTGCCGCCAGCGAGGCCGCGGCCGAGCGCCAGGCCAACCCCACCGAGGCCTTCCTCCGCGCCGCCCGCCGCCAGGTCCTGGCCCGCGCCGAGGAGGATGACGGGCTCTACGACCAGCAATGCGACCTGCACCCGCTGGGCGAGGGCATCGGCGAGGCTGCCGAGGCGCTGGAACGCGCCCTGAAGCGGCTGGAGGAGCCGCTGACCACCCTGCGGGACCGCCTCCAGGCCCGGCTGGAGGACGATGTCTCGGAACTGGAGACGGGCGACCGCATCCGGCTGGAGACCGCCGCGCGGGGGATCGAGCGCCGGGGGCTGCTGCCGCTGAAGGCTTGGCAGGCCATGCTGCGCACCCTGGCGGCCCCGCCGCCCACGCCGGGCGAGCGGCGCGACTTCGTGGATTGGCTGGCCGTAACCCGGCGCGAGGGGCGGGAGGTGGATGCCGGCCTTCACCGGCACTGGCTGGACCCCACCACCCCCTTCGCGCTGAACGTGGCGGCACCCGCCCATGGGCTACTCATCACCTCCGCCACCCTGCGGGATGCCGGGCTGGCGGAGGAGCCGGAAGCCGCCTGGGCAGCGGCCGAGGCCCGCACCGGCGCCAGCCACCTGGCCGCGCCCGCCATCCGCGCCGCCGTCGCCTCGCCCTTCGACTACGCCGCCCGCACCCGCGCCTTCGTCGTCACGGACGTGGAACGCACCCGCCCCGGCCAGGTGGCGGCGGCGATGCAGGCGCTGTTCCTCGCCTCGGGCGGCGGGGCGCTCGGCCTCTTCACCGCCATCCGGCGGCTGCGGGAATGCCAGCAGCGCATGGCGCCGGGGTTGGAGCGGGCGGGCATCCCGCTCTACGCCCAGCATGTGGACGCCATGGACAACGCCACCCTGGTCGATGTCTTCCGGGCGGAGGAGGATGCCTGCCTGCTGGGGACGGATGCCATGCGGGACGGGGTGGATGTCCCCGGCCGCTCCCTTCGCCTGCTGGTCTTCGACCGGGTGCCCTGGCCCCGCCCCTCCATCCTGCACCGGGAACGGCGGATCCACCTCTCGGGCGGCGATCCCAAGGGCTATGACGATGCGCTTGCCCGCCACCGGCTGCGCCAGGCCTTCGGCCGGCTGATCCGAAGGGCGGATGACAAGGGCGTCTTCGTCCTGCTCGACCGCTCCTGCCCCTCCCGCCTCCTGGCCGGGCTGCCGCCGGGGGTGCAGCCCCGCCGGGTGGGGCTGGCGGAGGCGGTGGCGGAGACCCGGGCCTTTCTCTCTGAAGGGGCTGCGTCTGACGGAACCGCGAGTTGACGCCGCGCTCGCGACGCGCGACCTGAGGCGGGAAAGCGAGGCCCCCATGCCGAACACCCGTTTCAACCCGCAGGAGGCGCTGGTCTGCGCCATGGTGCTGATGGGCGCCTCCGACCGGCGGATGTCCGATGCGGAGCTTGGGATGATGTCCCGGCTGGTGCAGGAATTGCCGGTCTTCAGCGACTTCCACCCGAGCGGCATCGCCAGCGTGACCGAGACCTGCCTGCGCCTGCTGGAGCGGGAGGATGGGCTGGACCGCGCCTGCATCCTGATCCGGGACGCCCTGCCGCAGCGCCTGCGGGAGACCGCCTACCTGCTGGCCTGCGAGGTGGCGGCGGCGGATGGCGAGGCGACCCAGGCGGAGCTGCAATTCCTCCAGGAATTCCGCATCGCCCTGGATCTGGACCGGCTGATCGCCGGCGCCATCGAGCGGGCGGCGCGGGCCCGCTACCAAGTTGTCTAGGCCAAGGAGGGTAGCCCGGCCCCGAGGTTTGGATTAGGCTTGCACCCCGGCCCCCGCCGACCTATACATTGCAAGATCAATCACCATCCGTTTCTCGGGGGGTGGCCTTCACGGGCCGCCTTTTTTGTTTTTGCAGCACGAACGTCCACATCACGAAGGCCTGGAAGGGCGCATCGCCGAGGCGGTGGCGCCGACCATCGAGCATATGGGCTATGAGCTGGTCCGCGTGCAGGTAAGCGGCAAGGAACGCCCGGTGGTCCAGATCATGGCGGACCGCGTGGACGAGGCCCCCTTCACCGTCGAGGATTGCGAGGCGATCAGCCACGCCATCGGCGCCGTGCTGGATGTGGAGGACCCCATCAAGGGCGAATGGACGCTCGAGGTCTCCTCCGCCGGCATCGACCGCCCGCTGACCCGCACCAAGGACTGGAACCGCTTCGCCGGCCACCTGGCGCAGCTCGAGCTGCTGGTGCCGCAGGATGGCCGCAAGCGTTTCAAGGGCATCGTCCTCGGCGCCGATGCCGAGACCGCCCGGCTGCGCCTCGAGGACGGGACGGATCACGACTTTCCGCGCGGCAATATCCGCCGTGCCAAGCTGGTGCTGACCGACGAACTCATCGCCGCCACCGCGGCGCCCACCCAGAGGAACTGACCCATGGCCGTCGATATCGCCATCGCGCGCCCGGAGCTGCTGCAGGTCGCCGATGCCGTCGCGCGCGAGAAGATGATCGAGCGCGACGAGGTGCTGGAGGCGATGGAGCAGGCCATCCAGAAGGCCGGCCGCGCCAAGTACGGCCATGAGAAGGACATCCGTGCCGTCATCGACCGCAAATCCGGCGAGGTCCGCCTCTCCCGCTGGACCGAGGTGGTGGAGCAGGAGCCGGTGGAGAATGAGGCGACGCAGCTGCCGCTGCGCATCGCCCAGAAGATCCGCCCCGGCATCCAGGTGGGCGAGTTCATCGTCGATCCCCTGCCGCCGATCGATTTCGGCCGCATCGCCGCGCAGACCGCGAAGCAGGTCATCGTCCAGCGGGTGCGGGAGGTGGAGCGCGGCAAGCAGTTCCAGGAATACAAGGACCGCGTCGGCGAGATCGTGAACGGCGTGGTGAAGCGTACCGAGTACGGCAACCTCATGGTCGATCTCGGCCGCGCCGAGGCCCTGCTGCGCCGCGACGAGACCATCCCGCGCGAGGCCTTCCGCAACGGCGACCGCGTCCGCGCCTATATCTACGATGTGCGGGAGGAGCCCCGCGGCCCGCAGATCTTCCTCAGCCGCACCCATCCGGGCTTCCTGGCGAAGCTGTTCGCCCAGGAGGTGCCGGAGATCTATGACGGCATCATCGAGATCAAGGCGGTGGCGCGCGACCCCGGCAGCCGCGCCAAGATGGCGGTCATTTCGCGGGACAGCTCCATCGACCCCGTCGGCGCCTGCGTCGGCATGCGCGGCAGCCGCGTTCAGGCCGTGGTGGCGGAGCTGCAGGGCGAGAAGATCGACATCATCCCCTGGTCGCCCGACAACGCCACCTTCGTGGTGAACGCCCTGGCCCCGGCCGAGGTGACGAAGGTCGTGCTGGACGATGAGGCGCGGCGGGTTGAAGTCGTCGTCCCCGATGACCAGCTTTCGCTTGCCATCGGCCGGCGCGGCCAGAATGTCCGGCTCGCCTCCCAGCTCACGCGCTGGGATATCGACATCCTGACCGAGGCCGAGGAAAGCGAGCGCCGGCAGGAGGAATTCCGCAAGCGCAGCGGCCTCTTCGTCGAGGCGCTGGATGTGGATGACGTCATCGCCGGCCTGCTGGTGACCGAGGGCTTCACCTCGGTCGAGGACATCGTTTCGGTCGAGGATGACGAGCTGGCCGGCATCGAGGGCTTCGACGAGAGCGTCGCGGCCGAGCTGAAGCGCAGGGCCGAGGCCTTCCTCGCCCGCCGCGACGAGGAGCTGAACGAGCGCCGCCAGGCGCTCGGCGTCGAGGATGCGGTCGCCGAGGCCGGCGGCTTCACCATGGCGCAGCTGGTGGCGCTGGGCGAGAAGGGGGTGAAGACGCTGGACGACCTGGCCGACCTTGCCTCCGACGAGCTGATCGAGATCATCGGCGCCGACGACCTGGACGAGGAGACGGCGAACGCCATCATCATGGCGGCCCGCCAGCACTGGTTCGAGGGCGAGGACGGGGCCGAAGGGGAGCATGAGGAGGCGCCGCAGGATGGCGACACCCCCGCCGCCTGAGGCCGAACTGCCCGAGGCGGAGGAGGAGCTGCCGGAAAAAGGCCCCCTCCGCCGCTGCGTGGTGACGCGGGAGGTGCGGCCGAAGCAGGAGATGCTCCGCTTCGTCCTCGGCCCGGACCGGCATCTGGTGCCGGATCTGCAAGGGAAGCTGCCGGGTCGGGGAATGTGGTTGTCGGCCAGGGCCGATGTGTTAGAACGCGCGGTGACGCGCGGCGCCTTCCAGAAGGCGGCCCGCGGCACCGTGCACCTGCCCCCCGACCTTCGCGCGCGGATCGAGGATGGCCTGCGGCGCCGGGTTCGGGATCTCGTCGGCCTTGCCCGGCGGGCCGGCCAGGCGGTCAGCGGGTGGGTCGCGGTACGCGACTGGCTGCAGGCCGGCAAGGTGGGCCTGTTGGTGGAGGCTTCGGACGGCAGCCCGGCGGAACGGGCGCGATTGGTCGGCAGCCGCGGCACCCCGGTGGTGGCGCCCCTGCCGGCGGCGGATTTGGGCGGCGTTTTCGGCCGCGACCACGCGGTGCATGTGGCGATCGCCCCCGGACGGCTGGCGGACGCCATCCTGGCCGAGGCCAACCGCCTCTCCGGCATCGCCGGGGCGGCGGGGCAGCCGGCCAGGCCGGGCGGGGAACATCCTGGCCCGGCAGGGTGAGTTACGCCAGGCGCGGGCGATCGCGCCGCAGGGTTGAAACGGGCGGGGCCGCGGCGATGCGGCCCGCAGCCCATGGCATATGAGCGGCATGACGGCAGACGGATCGGGTTCGGACCAACGCATGAGTGACCAGAACGACCAGGATGCAGGCAAGAGCAGGCTGAGCCTCCGGCCGGCCGGCAGCCGCCTGGAGCTCGGCAAGACGGTGGACGCCGGCAGCGTCCGCCAGAGCTTCAGCCATGGTCGCAGCAAGACCGTGCAGGTCGAGGTGGTGAAGAAGCGCGTGGTCACGCCGGGCGCCCGGCCGGCCGGCCCGCCCGCGCCCGGCCAGGGCGGCGGCGGCGCGTCCGGCCCCT
>NZ_JAMZIK010000173.1 GCF_024178315.1 Siccirubricoccus soli
GGCGGTGCGGGGCTGGCCGGCCTGGCCGCCAGGGTGCCGGGCGGGGCGGGGCGCGGACGCTCGGGCGGCGGGAGGCTCACCACGGGTGCCTCCGATGCGGCCGGCTCATGCGCCCGGCATGCCGCGGCGCAGCGCCGCGGCGACATAGCGCGTGCCGGAAGCGAGGGTGGTGACAGCCACGATCCAGACCAGGGCGGTGAGCAGGCCGGGCGCCTGCAGCCCGAAGCCTGCCAGCAGCAGGGCCAGGGCCGCCAGCCCGATCTGCATGGCGGTGTTGAGCTTCGAGACGAACAGCGGCCGGATCGCCACCTCCTGGCCGAGCAGCCAGAGCACGATCACCCCGCCGACGATGATGAGGTCCCGGAACACCACCAGGATGGCCAGCCAGTCCGGCAGCACCCCGATGGCGGCCAGCGTCACGTAGACCGAGACGAGCAGCGCCTTGTCCGCCACCGGGTCCAGCAGCGCGCCGAGGGCGGAGCGGGCGTTCAGCGCCCGGGCCAGCCAGCCATCGATGGCGTCCGAGATGCCGGCGCCGATGAACAGGCCGAAGGCGATGTCCAGCCGGTGCTGCAGGATCAGCCAGATCGTCGCCGGCACGGCACAGAGCCGCGCGACGGTGATGATGTTGGGCAGCGTGACCAGCGCCTTGCTGCCCCGGGCGGGATCATCCCCCACCGAGGAGGAGGCGCCAGGCGGCGGCGCCGGTCGCGGGGGCCAGGGTGAGGCCGAGCGGGGCGAGCTGGGCGGCGGCCTCCTCCGGCGGCAGGCGCAGGCCGAGGCGGAGCCGCGCCGCATCCACCGCGATCGCCTGCAGGCTGACGCTGGCGACGGGCGGCGCCGCCTTCAGCCGGCGCTGCAGCTCCACCCATTCGCCGAGGGAGGCGTAGACCGCCACCGCCTCGACCCAGGTGGAGGCCGGGCCGGATGCCGCCTGCCCGGCCGCGCCCGCGATGGGCGGTGCCCCGCCCCCGCCGCCCAGGGTGCGCTGCACCCGGGAGGCATTGAAATTCACCGTGATCCGGCCGGTGTAGCGGGTGGGGGCGGTGCGCTCCTGCTCGATGACGATGGAGCTGACCAGGTTCTCGATCTGCTGGTCGGAGAGGCTGGGGCCGGACTGGCCGAGTTCCGCCAGGTAGCGTTCCCAGGCGATGCGGCGGCCGGAGGCGAGCGCCCTTTCCCTCGCCAGCACGCCGTTCTCGGCCGTGGCCTCGGCGGGCACGCCGCGCTGGGTCAGGCCGCCATTGGCCGAGTCGCCGGCCGGCGCCGCCGCCGGCTGCCCAGAAAGGGCCTGGGCAGGGATGGCCTGCGCGGCACCCGGTTGCGCCTGCGCCGGCTCCGTCTGCGCCCGTGCCGCCCCCGCCCCCAGGCAGAGCGCCAGGATCACGGCCCCCCCGATCCTCAGCGCCATCACACCACCCCCGCGCTTGCCGGGGCCCTTCCCGCCAAGACGGCGGCCGCGCGCTGCGCTAGAAGCTCCCGGGACAGGACCCCTTACCCGATCGGAGGCCGCTCTGACCAGTTCCCCCCCCAGCTCCTCCCCCATGGGCCTGACCTATCGTGAAGCCGGCGTCGATATCGAGGCCGGCGATGCGCTGGTGGAGGCGATCAAGCCGCTCGCCAAGGCCACCTCCCGTACCGGCAGCATGGGCGGGCTCGGCGGCTTCGGCGCGCTGTTCGACCTGAAGGCGGCGGGGTTCCGGGACCCCGTCCTGGTCAGCTCCACCGATGGCGTCGGCACCAAGCTGCGGGTGGCGATCGATGCCGGCCGGCACGCGACCGTCGGCATCGACCTGGTGGCAATGTGCGTGAACGATCTGGTGGTGCAGGGGGCGGAGCCGCTCTTCTTCCTCGACTATTTCGCCACCGGGAAGCTGCGGCTGGAGCAGGCGCGGGACGTCATCGCCGGCATCGCCGAGGGCTGCCGCCAGGCCGGTTGCGCCCTGGTGGGCGGCGAGACGGCGGAGATGCCCGGCATGTACGCCGCCGAGGATTACGACTTGGCCGGCTTCTCGGTGGGCGCGGCGGAGCGCGACGGGCTGCTGCCGCGCGGCGATGTGGGGCCGGGGGACGTGCTGCTCGGCCTCGCCAGCTCCGGCGTGCATTCCAACGGCTTCTCCCTGGTGCGGCGGGTGATGCAGGCGGGCAATCTGGGGCTGGACGCCCCTGCCCCCTTCGCCGCCGGCCAGACGCTGGGGGAGGCGCTGCTGGCGCCGACCCGCATCTATGTGAAGCCGCTCCTGGCCCTGCACCGGGCGGGCAAGCTGAAGGCGGCGGCCCACATCACCGGCGGTGGGCTGCCGGGGAACCTGCCGCGGGTGCTGCCGAAGGGCGTCACCGCCGTGGTCCAGGCCGGGTCCTGGCCGGTGCCGCCGGTCTTCGCCTGGCTGGCCCGCACCGGGAAGGTGGCGGCGGCGGAGATGCTGCGCGTCTTCAATTGCGGCATCGGCATGGTCGCCGTGGTGGCGGCCGGGGAGGCCGAGGCGGCCACGGCTCTGCTGGCCGCGGCGGGGGAGAGCGTCTGCCGCATCGGCACGCTGGAGGCTGCCGCGGGCGCGACCGAGGTGCGGATCGAGGGGCTGACGGAGAGCTGGCCGGCGTGACCCAGAGTGCTCCGGTTCCGCCTGCCATCCCCTCCGGCGCCCCGGCCGGCGGAGCGGGCCGGCGGCGCACCGCCATCCTGATCTCCGGCCGTGGCTCCAACATGCTGGCGCTGCTGGAGGCCGCACGGGACCCCGCCTACCCGGCCGAGATCGCCCTGGTGCTGTCCAACCGCGCCGACGCCCCGGGCCTGGAGCGGGCGGCGGCGGCCGGCATCCCGACCGCGGTGGTGGCAAGCCGCCCCTTCGGCCGCGACCGGGAGGCCCATGAGGCCGCGGTGCAGCAGGTGCTGGAGGCGCATGGCATCGGGCTGATCTGCCTCGCCGGCTATATGCGGCTGCTGACGCCCTGGTTCGTCACCCGCTGGGCCGGGCGGATGCTGAACATCCACCCCAGCCTGCTGCCCGCCTTCCCGGGGCTCGGCACCCATGCCCGGGCGCTGGCCGCCGGGGTGAAGCTGCATGGCTGCACCGTGCATTGGGTGACGGAGGCGATGGATGAGGGCCCGATCCTCGCCCAGGCGGCGGTGCCGGTGCTGCCGGGGGATGACGAGGCGGCGCTGGCGGCCCGGGTGCTCGCGCAGGAGCACCGCCTCTACCCGCTGGCCCTGGCGATGGCGGCCGGCGGGGTCGCCGCCCTGCCCGAGGCGGCGGCGGCGCTGCTGAACCCCTTGCCCAACCCCTTGCCCAACCCCTTGCCCCCGGGGCCGGCACTTCCTACACCGGCCCCAGGGATTGCGTGAGGAACGAGCCGTGGCCGAGCATCAGCAGCACTATGAATTCGCGGCGGTGGATTCGAAGGACATCCTGGCCGAGCGGGAGCAGGGCTGGGAAGGCTTCACCCAGTTCATCACCTGGGGCATCGGCATCACGGTGCTGGTGCTGCTCGCCCTGCTGCTCTTCGTGGCGTAATCCCCGCGACGCCGCCGGCGCCACGGGGCGCCGGCCGGCATCGCGCGGCGGGTTGGCGTGGCGGCTGCGCGCCGGGCTGAAGGACATGCCGGCGCGCCGCTTCTGACCGACACCGGCCAGCTTCGCGTGGCAGCATGAAGCCCAGGGCCGACACCGCCTGCCACGGCAAGGCCGCGGCAGGCTTCGCAGCCGCTGGCGCGGCTTCGCCGGTTCAGGTCACATAGGCACCGGTCGCCTTCACCACCTCGCCCCAGGCGGCACGTTCGGTGCGGCCCAGCTCGGCCAGTTCCTGCGGCGTCGAGGGCTGCGGCTTCGCGCCCTGCTGCCGGACCACCTCGATGAAGGACGGCGCCTGCATCGCCTGGCGCACCGCGGCATTGATCTTCGCCAGGATCTCCGGCGGCGTCTTCGCCGGGGCGTAGATCGCCTTCCACAGGCCGGAGGCGAGATCGATCCCCTTCTCCCGCACCGTCGGCACGCCCGGGATCAGCTCCAGCTGCTCGGGCGCGATGACGGCGAGGCAGCGGGTCCGGCCGTCACGGATCATGGTCTCCGCCCCGCCGGCCGGCAGCGCCATGCAATCCACCTGGCTGGCCATGATGGCCTGCATTCCCGGCGCCTGGCTGGTGAAGGGCACGTGCAGCATCTCCACCCCCTTGGCCCGCAGCACCCGCTCCATCGCAAGGTGGGAGGTGCTGGCGATGCCCCAGGAGGCGAAGCTGAATTTGCCCGGCGCCGCCTTGGCCGCTGCGATCAGCTGGTCGAAATCCTTGATGCCGGGCTGGGAGGGCCCGACCACGATGCCGAAGGGGAAATGCGCCACCAGGCTGATCGGGGCGAAATCCTTGTCCGGATCGTACTGCACGTTGCGATAGGCGGTGGGGATGATGGCCTGGGTATCGACGATCCCCATCCACAGCGTATGTCCATCCGGCGTCGCGCGCGCCGCCGCCGTGGCGCCGACGGCGCCCGCCGCTCCCGCCCGGTTCTCCACCACCACGTTCTGGCCGAGGATCGGCGTCAGCGCCTGGGCCATGGCCCGGCTGACGATGTCGTTCAGCCCGCCGGGGGCATAGCCCGAAATGATGCGGAGAGGGCGATCCGGGAAGGCGGCGAGGGCGGGGGTGGCCAGGACGAGGCCGGCGGCCGTGCCGAACAGGGCTCGGCGGGTGATGCGGGGCATGCGGTCTCCTTGACGTTGGGGGACCGGCGTATTCCTCAGGCTCCGGCTTATTGCAAGGCGGCAACGCCCAGGCAAGGGCGGCCGCCCGACCAGGGGCGGCAGCGGCCGCGCTGCAGGCCCGGCGCCACCCGGTGCCGCCAATGGCATGGCCGCGGCGAGTCGTGCGAGGCCCCGCCCAAGGGGCGACTCCCCGGGGAAGTCAGGTCTCCGCCCAGCGCCGCAGCAAATTGCCATGGGTCTTCGCCAGCAGGCGGAAGGTCTCGCCATCCCCCTCCCGCGCGAAGACGGCGCGGCGGGCGCGGTCCAGGTCGAACAGCAGCTCCCGCGCCGCATCCTCGCGCACCAGACTCTGCGCCCAGGTCACCGCCACCAGCCGCTCACCCGCAGTCACCGGCGCCACGCGGTGCAGGGTGGCGGCGGGATAGACCAGGGCACAACCGGAAGGCAGCTTGTACTCCGCCTCCCCGCCCACGCCCTCGATCACCAGCTCCCCGCCCTCATAGGCCTCGGGCGCGGAGAGGAAGACGGTGACGGAGAGATCGGTGCGCAGCGGGCCGGCGGGATCGGCAAGCCCCATCAGCGCATCGTCCATATGGCTGCCATAGGCGCCGGCCCCGGCATAGCGGGCGAACATCACCGGGCGCAGCCGGCGCGGCAGGGCGGCGGCACGGAACAGCTCATGCCCCAGCAGGGCGGCGCTGACGATCCCCGCCGCCTCCCGCACCGCCGGGTCGGCGGGCGCGGCCTGCTCGTTCTGCTTCGCCCCGCGCGCCGCCCAGCCGGCGGTGCGCCGCCCATCGCCGAAGCGCGCCCCGGCCAGCAGGACGCGCAGCCGCTCCAGCGTCGCCGCATCCAGCAGCCCGGCGATCGGCAGGATCATCAGGGCAGGTCGGAGAGGGCCAGCTTCAGCCGCGCCGCCTGGGCGGAGAGCGGCCCGGCCGCGATCGGCTTGGCCGGCCGGTTCATGCCGGGATAGGCCGGGGCCAGGGCGCGGACCGTCTCCCGCATCGCCTGGGCCTGGGTCCGGTGGCCCGCCGCCTCCAGCGCCGGGGCCACGGCCTTGGCCCGCGCCTCCGCGGCGAGGTAGAGGCCGAGCCCGTCCAGATAGGGTTCCAGCTCCCGGCTGCGCAGGGCATAGCTGTGCTGCAGGGCGGCGCGGTCCAGCATCTCCCCCACCACCCGGGCGCGGACGGGCAGGCTGGGGCCGGCGCCGGGGGCCTTGGCCTCCGCTTCCTTCAGCGCGGCCAGCACCTGGTCCACCGCGGCGGAGACCCGGCCGCGCGGGGCGCGGTCCAGGGCGAGGGTCGAGGCCTCCTGCATCTTCTCCTGGAAGGGCGGCACGCCGCGATCCTGGAAGACGCCCTCCAGCTCGGCATAGATCTCGGCGATGGGGTGGGCGAACATCTCGGCTGCGGCGGTGTGGCGCCCGGCCTCATAGGCGCGGCGGCCGGCCAGGTAATGTGCCGCGACGACATCCAGGGCGAGGATGAAGGCGACGGGATCGGTCGCGGCGCGGTCGGCATCGACGCCGCCTTCGCCGCCCTCGCCGCCTTCACCACCCTGGGTGAGCGGGGCAGCGGCGGGCGCGGGCTGCGCGAGGGCGCCGGCGGGGCCGAGCAGGGCGAAGCCACCAAGGCCGAGCCACAGCTTGGTGCGGCGGGTGACCTTCACGGGCAGCGTGGAATCATCATCCGGCATGAGGGCACTCTTTGCGGTGCGGTGGGGCGCTGGCGGCGGCTGCGCTGGGGGCGGAAGCTAGAGCAATATCCGACCGGGTGGAATCACCCGACCGGATCTCTTGCTTCAGAAAACATAGGACCAAGAGCAGCTTATCTCCGCGCTCACGGATCACGACGCGATCCATGAGCGCGGAGGCTGCTCTAGCCGAGGATGCCGCAGGCGGCGAGGCATGCGGGCGCCGCCTCGGCGCGCTCCGACCTTCCCGGCGCGTGCCGCGGACAGGCAGCACCCGCTGCACGCCATGGGCCAGACCACCACAGCGGCCGAGGCGCGTCCGGGCTCGCCCATTGGCTTCAGGGGCGCGGCGCTGCCCCCGGCATCGTTCCCGGCCGGGAGATCGCTCACCCAATCTTGCTCAATAATGATCCTGTTTTCGTTTCACGAGGCGCATGGCTGCGGATTAGAAATTTGGCGCTGAACAACAAAGGATACAGATCATGCGTGGAGCAGGTTCCATGCTGCGGGGGGCAACTCTGGCCGCGGCCATCGGCGTCATCGCGAGCCTGGCCGCGGCCCCGGCCCGGGCCGCCTTGGTCAGTTGCCCGGCAGCGTTCACCACATCGCCCACGGGAAAGGTCGAAGACGCCACCGGCGCCCTGACCGCCGCCAGTGCCTGCCAGTACGTCACCCCGGCTGACAACAGCAATGTTGCCAACATCGCCAACATCAACACCGCCGGCTTCTTCGGATTCAGCGACTGGGCAAGCAACGGGCAGACCCAGATGGGGGGCAGCGCCAGCACCGGCCAGAGCGGCACTTGGTCGATCGCCAATGTGAACTTTGCGCTCTACGACTACATCATCGTGTTCAAGGACGGCGCCGGCACCAACCTCATCGCCTTCCTGCTGAATGAGCTGTTCTCGAGCGGCAGCTGGAGCACGCCCTTCACCGGCGCCGCCTTCTCCGACCTCAACCCCAACCAATCCAAGGACGTCTCGCACATGACGATCGCGCGGCGCGACGCGGCGAGCACGGCAGTGCCCGAGCCTGCGGGTCTGGCGCTCCTCGGCTCCGCGCTCCTCGGGCTGGGCGTCACGCGGCGGCGCAGGGGGACCTGAACCTCCCGCCGCCGCTGCGGGGGACAAGCCGGCAGGTCACGCAGCCGATCCCTGCACGGCTTGCGTGACCACCACCGGCACAGCCGGGCCAGGTCGGGCATCCCCGGCGGAATTGCCGGCCGCGCCCGCTTTCGCTTCAGCTCTTCTCCAGCACCTGGCCCTGGCTCATCACCAGCTCCTGGATCCGCTCCGGGTCGGATTGCTCCATCACCCGGCGCGCGAAGCGCGCGCAATCGGAGATGTCGAGCGAGCGGATCGCCTGCTTCACCCGCGGGATGGCGCTGGCATTCATGGAAAGGCAGCGGATCCCGAGCCCCAGCAGCAACGGCACCAGCCTGGGGTTGCCGCCCATCTCGCCGCAGACGCTGACCGGCATGCGCAGCCGCAGCGCGGCCTCCGTGGCGAATTGCATCAGCCGCAGCACGGCCGGGTGCAGCGGGTCGTACAGATGCGCCACCTCGCTCTCCGCCCGGTCCACCGCCAGGGTGTACATGGCGAGATCATTGGTGCCGATCGCGAAGAAGTCCGCCTCCAGCGCGATGGCATCGGCCGCCAGCGCCGCCCCCGGCGTCTCGATCATGGCGCCGAGATCGGGCAGCTTCTCCGGCACGCCGACGCCCTTGCGCCGCAGCCGCCGCGCCACCCGCTCATAGATCTCGCGCGCCTCGCGCACCTCGGCCGGGTTGGTCACCAGCGGCAGCAGGATGCGCACCGGGCCGCGCTCGGCGACGCGCAGGATGGCGGCGAATTGCGCCTCCAGCAGCTCCGGCCGCTTCAGCAGCAGGCGCAGCCCGCGCAGCCCCAGCGCCGGGTTCGGCCCGGCATGGGTGGGCGCGATGCCGGAGGCCTGCGCCTCCATGTCCTTCTCCCCGCCCCAATCCAGCACCCGGATCGTCACCGGGTCGCCCGCCATCGCCTCCACGATCTGGGTATAGGCGGCGAGCTGCGCCTCCTCGTCCGGCAGATCCTCGCGGTTCATGAAGAGGAATTCGGTGCGCAGCAACCCGATGCCCTGGGCCCCGGCCTGGGCGATCAGCGGCAGCTCCGCCGGGATCTCGAGATTGGCCTGCAGCTCCACATGCTCGCCATCCGTCGTCACCGCCGGCAGGCGGCGCAGCTTGGCCAGCTTGGTGCGTTCCCTGGCGAAGGCGGCGAGCGAGTCCTTCGCCTTCTCCAGCGCCTTCTCGCCCGGCCGCAGCACGACGAAGCCGGTGCTGCCATCGAGCACCGCCTGGTCGCCGCGCACCGCGCTCTCGGTCAGGCCGGAGGCGCCGAGGACGGAGGGGATGCCGAGCGCCCGCAGCATGATGGCGGTATGGCCGTCGGCGCCGCCCTCCTCCGTCGCCACCCCGGCGATGCGCGCCGGGTCCAGCAGCGCGGCATCGGCGGGGGTCAGCTCCTCCGCCACCAGGATGGCGCCCTCCGGCACCTCCTTCAGGCTGCGGAAGGGGGTCGCGGTCAGGTTGCGGGTCAGGCGGCGGGCGATCTCCCGCACCTCCCCGGCGCGGCGGTTCAGCCCGGCCCGGTCATCGTCCTTCTGGGCGAGGATGATGGTGGCGATCGCCTCCGCCTCGTCCTGCACCGCGGTCTCCGCCGCCAGCAGCTCCGCCTCGATCCGCTTGCGGGCGCCGCGCAGCAGCCGGGAATTGCCCAGCATCATCACATAGGCGTCGAGCAGCGGCTCCAGCTCCTCCTGCGCCTCCTCGGGCAGGACGGAGAGGCGCGACTTCAGCTTGCCGATCTGCTTGCGGGAAAGGGTGACGGCCTCGGCGAGGCGCTGCTTCTCCGCCTCCACCTGCCCCTCCGCGATGCGCCGCCGCGGCGCCTCGGCGGGCTCTTCCGAGGTGTCGTAGACCGGGCCGATGGCGATGCCCGGGGCGACGGGGATGCCGCGGATGACGATCTCGCGCGGCTTGCGCCCGGTGGCCTTCCGCGGCGTCTCGGCGATGGACTTCGTATCGGCCTTGTCAGTCTTCATGGAAGCCGGCCTCGACCAGGCCGGCGACTGCCTCGAGCGCTTCCTTGGCGTCCCAGCCTTCCGCCTCGATGGTGATATGGCTGCCCGCGCCGGCCCCCAGCATCATCAGCCCCATGATGGAGCAGGCCGGCACCTTCTGGCCGTCCTTCACCACATGCAGGCAGGCGGAGTAGCGCTCCGCCAGCGTCACCAGCTTGGCGGCGGCGCGGGCGTGCAGGCCGCGGCTGTTGCGGATGACGAGGTCCTGGCGAAGGACGATCCCGTCGCCGCAGCCGCAGCCGGTGTCGCTGTCGGGGAGGGTGGCCGGCGGCACAACCTCGGAGACGATGTCGTTGCGCATCAGCTCGCTCCTCCCTTGGCCGCGCCATTCGGTCTGGCGGCGCCGTTGGCGATGTCGCCGGCCGCAGCGATGTATTTCCGCCCCGCCGCGGCGGCGTGATCAACCGCTTCGGCCAGCGGCTCGCTGGAGCGGATCTTCGCCAGCTTCACCAGCAGCGGCAGGTTGACGCCGGCGATCACCTCCACCTGCTTCCGGTCGGCCAGCGAGACCGCCAGGTTGCAGGGCGTGCCGCCCATGATGTCCGTCAGGATGACGACGCCGTCGCCCTGGTCCACCGACCTGATGCTCTCGCGGATGTCCCGCCTGCGGTCTTCCATGTCGTCATCGGGGCCGATGCAGACGGTTGCCACCGCCCGCTGCGGTCCCACGACATGTTCCATGGCGAGCCGCAATTCATCGGCCAGACGGCCATGGGTGACCAGAACCAATCCGATCATGGGGTGCGCGAAAGGGCCTCCCGACCCTCATGGCTGGTGGCGAGGAACGGTGCGGGCGGGGCCGAGGCCGCCGCCGTGCCGTTCAGGCCGAGTTCCCGATGCGTCACATCCGCACGCCAGCCGAGGTTCCGTAGATGGTCAGCCAGGCGTTCCGCCACAAGGACCGAACGGTGGCGGCCCCCGGTGCAGCCGAGCGCCACCGTCAGGTACTTCTTGCCCTCGGCGACGTAGCGCGGCAAGAGGGGGTCGAGCAGGCCGGTCAGGCGGGACCAGAAGCCGGGGTAGTCCGGGTCCTCCTCGACATAGCGGGCGACCGGCGCGTCCCGCCCGGTCAGCGGCTTCAGCTCCGGCACGTAATGCGGGTTGCGCAGGAAGCGCAGGTCGAAGACCAGATCGGCCTCCCGCGGCAGCCCCTTCGGGAAGGCGAAGGAGATCACCTGGATGGCGAGCCCCGGCGCACCCTCCGGCCGAAAGCGGCGCTCGATCATCTGCCGGAAGACGGGGAGCGCCATGTCGGAGGTGTCGATCACCAGATCCGCCGCCTCCCGCAGCGGGGCCAGCAGCGCCGTCTCCCGCGCGATCCCGTCGGCGACCCGGCTGCCGAGCGAGCCGCCGGGCGCGAGCGGGTGGCGCCGCCTTGTCTCGGAATAGCGGCGCAGCAGCACCTGCTCCTCGGCGGTCACGAAGAGCAGGGTGACGCCGATATCCCGCCGCTGCCGCAGCCGGGCCAGGGTGGCGAGGGCCAGGGCGGGGGAGAAGCCACGGGTCCGCGTGTCGATGCCGGCGGCGAGCGGCACCTCGCCATCCCCCACCAGCTCCTCCAGCAGTTCCAGCGGCGGGTTGTCCACCGTCTCGAAGCCGAGATCCTCGAGCGCCCGCAGCGCCGAGGCGCGGCCGGCGCCGGCGAGGCCGGTGACCAGCACCACCGGCCGCGGCTGCGCCCGGTCGCTCATGCGAAGGCCCCGGCGGCGCTGCCGAGGCGGCCGCAGGCCAGTTCCAGCGCCATGGCGAGGCGGGCGGGGGCGGCGGCGTCGAAGGCATGCATCCGGATGGCGGGCAGGCTCACCCCCTCGGCCGCCCAGCTCTCGGGCTCCGGCAGGCGCGGCACCGCCTCCCGCGGCACCAGGTGGACGGCGAGGCGCAGCGCCGGGTCCGGCCGCGCCACCGGCAGCGGGCCGATCAGGCCGAGGCCGCGCACCTCCAGCAGCCCCGCCAGGGCGGCGGGCGCGGCGGCGCGCAAGGCGCCGCCCTCGGCCCGGAGGGCCACTTGGTCATCGGCCACCAGCCGCCATCCTGTCTCCATCATGCGCAGCACGAGATCGGATTTCCCGGCCCCCGGGGGGCCCAGAAGCAGGACCGCGTCCCCATCCCGGGCGACGGCACTGCCGTGAAGCTGAACGGGCATGGGAGGCTTCCGGTCCGCCAGCGAACAGGTGGCGGACCATGGCAGAAATGCGGCGGGAGTCCAAGAGCAGCCGCGGCAGGACAACCCGGCCACCGCCCCGCCGGTTGCCCGGCGCGCGGCTTCGTGCGAGGCCGGGCGCCATGAGCCAGAGCCCCGACCGCCAAAACCCCGACCGCCAGAACCCGGGCAGCCGGAGCCCGGACCGGGCCGCCATCCGCGCCGCCGCCGCCCGCATCGCCCCCTTCACCCGCCGCACCCCCGTGCTGCGGCTGGACGGGGCGGAGCTGGGGCTGGCCTCCGGCCCGCTGGCGCTTAAGTTGGAGCTGCTTCAGGTCAGCGGCAGCTTCAAGGCGCGCGGCGCCTGCAACGCCATGCTGGCCGCGCCTCTGCCCCCGGCCGGAATCATCGCCGCCTCCGGCGGCAACCATGGCGCGGCGGTGGCCTATGCCGCCCGGGCGCTCGGCGTCCCGGCCGAGATCTTCGTCCCGAAGATCACCGGCGCAGCCAAGCGGGCGCGGATCGAAAGCTACGGCGCCCGGCTGGTGGTGGGCGGCGCCAGCTATGACGAGGCGCGGCAGGCCAGCGAGGCCCGCGCGGCCGAGACCGGTGCCCGCCTGATCCACGCCTATGACCAGCCGGAGGTGCTGGCCGGCCAGGGCACGGTGGCGCTGGAATTCGAGGCCGAGGCACCGGAGCTGCAACACATCCTGGTCGCAGTCGGCGGCGGCGGGCTGATCGGCGGCATGGCCGGCTGGTATGCCGAGGGCGGCGCCCAGCTCATCGCTGTGGAGCCCGAGGGCTGCCCCACCCTGCATGCCGCGCTACAGGCCGGTCGGCCGGTGCCCGCCCCGGTCGGCGGGGTGGCGGCGGACAGCCTCGGCGCCCGCCAAGTCGGCGGGCTGATGTTCCCCCTGGCGCGGGACCACGTGGCGCAGGCGGTGCTGGTGCCGGACGAGGCCATCCGCGCCGCCCAGCACCTGCTCTGGGACCGGCTGCGGCTGGTAGCGGAGCCGGGCGGGGCGACGGCGCTGGCCGCCCTGCTCTGCGGCGCCTTCCGGGCAGCGCCGGGGGCGCGCATCGGGGTGCTGCTCTGCGGCGGGAATACCGAGCCGGGCAGCGTCACATGAACTTGAAATTGCGGTCCCGCAAGGTCCTCTCGGCGCCGCCTTCATGCCATGCGAAGGACTCAATCCAGCGCCAGATCAGCAGTGGCGGCCAGTGTCCGGCCGTCCTGCAATCGGATGAGGACTCCCGTGAGCCTGCGTCGTGTCCTGCAACGCCTTCGCCACTGGCTGCACTACCGGCCCGAGCGTCGCTACATGGGCGGCGCCACGCGACAGCCGGGCGCCACGCGGCGATAGCGGTCTCGGGGGCCGCCACCCCTCGCCGGGGGAAAGGCGTCCCCTTCGCCCCGGGCCCGCAAATGGGACCGGCAGGCCCGCGCACCGGGCAGGGCGATGAAGCATCCGGTCCCATGCCGTCCCGTGGAATGGTGTCTCGCCCAGCGGCCAGGACGCTAAGAAAATGTCAAGGCGCGCCGGGCAGGGTGGCGGCACCGCAACGCCAGCCCGGGACGGGCCGCCCATGTTCCAGCTTCTCCTTCGCCGCCTGCACCACTGGCTCACCTACCGGCCGGAGCGCCGCTACATGCGGGGCCCGGCCTGAAGGCTCAGCGGGACGGCGCGTCCGGGTCCTCCAGCACGGCGGGCGCCTCGGTGGTGCTGCGGCCCAGCTCGGCGTCCCGGTGCTGCCGCCAGAGGCTGCGCAGCCGGGCATAGAGGTCGAGGGAGGTCGCCTCGATCTCGTCCAGCGTCTCGATGTTCCGCTCGCGCATGTCGATGCCGCTGACCACGCCTTGGCCGAGGCTCGCCTCCACCGGGATCACCCAGGTGATCGGGTTGAGGAAGCCATCGCTGATCACCCCCGCCAGCTCCCGCGGGTTGGAGGGGCCGAGCACCGGCACCATCAGAAAGGGCCCGTCCGGCACGCCCCAGACATAAAGGGTCTGGCCGAAATCCCGGATAATACGCGGCGGCCCGCCGATGCTCTCCAGGTCGAACATCCCGCCCAGCCCGCCGATCGAGTTGATGACGAAGCGCAGCAGGCTCTGCGCCGCCATGTCGGGCTGCCCCTGCAGCAGCGCGTTCACCGCGACCACCGGCTCGTTCACGTTCTGCAGGGCGTTGTGGATGCGGGCGCGGGTCCAGTCGCCGAAGGTGTTGCGGTAGAAGACCGCCACCGGGCGGAAGATGTTCCGGTCGAGCGCCATGTTCACATCGAATACCTGGCGGTTGCTGGCCTCCAGCGGGTCGGTGGGATCGGTCACGGGACCCTGGGTGGCGCAGGCGGCCAGCAGGACGGACAGGCTGAGTGCGGCAAGTCGGCGCATCGGGATCCCCTGGTTGGGGGCGGCACCCTAGACCGGTCCGGCCCCCGCCGGCGATCCCTTCAAAGGCGCCCCCTCCATGACTGAGGCGCTGGGATGGCTGGCGCTGGGGCTGACGGTGGCGGGACTCGCCTGGGCGGCGCTGGCGGCAAGGGCCGTCCGGCGCCTGGCGGCGACGCCCCCGGCCGCGTCCCCTGCCCTGCCCGCCAGCATCCTGAAGCCGCTGCATGGCGCCGACCCGGCGCTGGCCGGCAACCTGGCCGCCACCCTGGCCCAGAGCCACGCCGCGCCCTTCGAGGTGGTGGCGGGGGTGAACAGCCCGGCCGATTCCGCGGTGCCGGTGGCGGAGGCCGCCTTCGCCGGCGCGCCCACGGCCCGGCTGCTGGCCGGCGGGGCGGTGCTGGGGCCGAACCGCAAGGTTTCCCAGCTCATCCACCTGGCCGGGGCGGCGCGGCACCCCGTGCTGGTGGTGGCGGATGCCGACATGGCGGTGCCGCCGCATTGGCTGACCGCCGTCACCGCGCCCCTGGCGGAGAAGGGGGTGGGGCTCGTCACCTGCCTCTATCGGGGGGAGGCGGCGGATGACCGCCTCTGGTCCCGGCTCGGCGCGCTCTGGATCGACTGGCAGTTCCTGCCCAACGCCGCGCTGGGGGAGGCGCTGGGCCAGGCCCAGGGCTGCTACGGCGCCACCATGGCGCTGCGCGCCGAGACGCTGGCGGCGCTGGGCGGCTTCGAGTCGCTGGCCGGGCTGCTGGCAGACGACCATGCCCTTGGGGTGGCGGTACGGCGGCTGGGGCTGCGCGTGGTGGTGGCGCCGGTCATCCCCGGCCATGTCCAGGCGGAGCCGAGCCTGCTGGCCCTGGCCCGGCATGAATTGCGCTGGCTGCGAACGCTCCGGCTGCTCAACCTGGGCGGCTATGCCGGGATGGTGGTGACCTATCCGCTGGTCTGGGGGGCGGTGGCGGCCGCCCTGCTGCCGGGCGGAGGGTGGGCCCTGGCGGCGGCGCTGGCCGGGCGGCTGGGCCAGGCCTTGGCGGTGGACCATGCGCTGGGCCGGGGGGTGCGGCCGGGGCGGCTCATGCTTCTGCCCCTGCGCGACGCGCTCTCCTTCGCTATATGGGGGCTTGGGCTGGCCCGCGGCACGGTGGTGTGGCAGGGCCGGCGCTATCGGATGGACCGCGATGGCGGGATGATCGAGGCATGATGCGCACCCTGTTCCTGCAGGCCCCTTCCTTCGACGGCTTCGATGGCGGCGCCGGCTCCCGCTACCAGGCGAAGCGGGAGATCAAGAGCTTCTGGTTCCCCACCTGGCTGGCCCAGCCGGCCGCGCTGGTGCCGAACAGCAAGCTGGTGGACGCCCCGCCGCACAAGCAGACGCTGGCGGATGTGCTGCCGATGGCGAAGCAGCACGATCTGGCGGTGCTGCACACCTCGACGCCCTCCTTCGCCTCCGATGTGAAGGTGGCCGAGGCCCTGAAGGCGGAGAACCCGAACCTCAGGGTCGGGCTCATCGGCGCCAAGGTGGCGGTGCAGGCGGAGGAGAGCCTGCGCGACGCGCCGGTGGTCGATTTCGTCGCGCGGAACGAGTTCGACTTCACCATCAAGGACGTGGCGGATGAGGTGCCCTGGGCCTCGATCAAGGGCCTCAGCTACCGGAACGCCGAGGGGGTGATCGTCCACAACGCGGATCGCCCGATCCTCGAGGACATGGACAGCCTGCCCTTCGTCAGCCCGATCTACCGGCGCGACCTGAGCTACGAGAAGTACTTCATCGGCTACTTGAAGCACCCCTATGTCTCGATCTACACCGGCCGCGGCTGCAAGAGCCGCTGCACTTTCTGCCTCTGGCCGCAGACCGTGGGCGGGCACCGCTACCGGACGCGGTCGGTGGAGAACGTCATCGAGGAGATCCGCTACATCCGGGACAATTTTCCCGGGCTGAAGGAGATCTTCTTCGACGACGACACCTTCACCGACAACCTGCCGCGCGCCGAAGCGATCGCGCGCGAGATGGGCAAGCTCGGCGTCACCTGGTCCTGCAACGCCAAGGCCAATGTGCCGCGCGAGACGCTGAAGGTGCTGAAGGATGGCGGGCTGCGCCTGCTGCTCGTCGGCTATGAGAGCGGCAACCAGCAGATCCTGCACAACATCAAGAAGGGCATGCGGATCGACGTCGCCAAGAAGTTCAGCAAGGATTGCCGGGAGCTCGGCATCGCCATCCACGGCACCTTCATCCTCGGCCTGCCGGGCGAGACGAAGGAGACGATCGAGGAGACGATCCGCTTCGCCATCGAGACCAACCCGCACACCCTGCAGGTGAGCCTGGCGGCGCCCTACCCCGGCACCTTCCTGTTCGATCAGGCGGCGCGCGAGGGCTGGCTGGATACGGCGAACACCGAATACGTGGATGCGCATGGCGTGCAGATCGCGCCGCTGGCCTATCCGCATCTCAGCCACAGCGAGATCTTCGACAGCGTCGAGACCTTCTACCGCCGCTTCTACTTCCGCGCCCCGAAGATCGCCGCGATCTGCGGCGAGATGGTGCGCGACCGCCAGATGCTGGTGCGGCGGCTGCGGGAAGGCGTGGAGTTCTTCGGCTTCCTGCGCGAGCGGGCGAAGGCGAGCGCGGCGCAGAAGGCGGCGTGAGCCTCATCCCCATGGCGCTGCTCGCGCCGCGTCATGGGGCCACAGGACAGGCCGGGCGCTCGACTGCAGGGACCGCGGGTCGCGGCGGAGTTGTCGGGCGGCTGTCAGCGATTCGTGGCACAGGGGTTGCGCAGCACCATGCCTCTCCAGGCGAAGCCGTGATGCATGTCCTCGGTCAGCAGCACCTCGCATCCCGCCTCGGCGGCGGCGGCCAGGATGACGGCATCCCATATCGCCAAGTGGCGCTGCTGAACCAGCTCCATCGCTGCCTCCAGCACTGCTCCCGTCGTGGGCACGACCGTATAGCTCTCCTGCCAGGCGGCGATCCGGTCCCGCGCTTCGGCCGGGCTGCGGCGAGCCTTGCGCACCAGGACATTGCATAACTCGCCAAGGACCTGGACAGGCAGGGTAATGCCATCGGCATCGAGCCTGTCGATCAGGTCGAGCGTCGCCACCTGCCGCGCCGAACCATCCACGCCTTCGGCATAGACCAGGATGTTGGTATCAAGCGCGACCCGCACCTCAGTCGCGCTCGTAGAGCTCGTCGCGCGTCCAGGGGCCGATACCGGGCTCCATGGCGGGTTGGGCACGCAGCCGCGCCATCAGTTCTTCCCGCACCCTTCGCCGCCTCTCGGCCTCCGCCGTCGCCGGCACGATGCGGGCCACGGGCTGGCCGTGGGAGGTGATGGTGAAGCTCTTCCCCTGCTCCACCTCCCGCAGCAGACGGGAGAAGTGGCGGTTGGCCTCGGTGGCGGGGATCGTCTCGGTCATGGGGCGAATCTGGGTATTTTCACTACTGGTCACAAGCGCATTGCGTCTGCCCGGCCTTCGGGGCAGACCCCGGGCGTGACGCCTCGCCTCATCCTCAATGCCGATGATCTCGGCCTTTCCCCCCAGGTGAACGCCGCCATCGAGCAGGCGCACCGGGAGGGCGTGCTGACCGCCGCCAGCCTGATGGTAGGCGAGCCCGCCGCCGCCGAGGGGGTGGAGCTGGCGCGGCGCAACCCGCGCCTCGCGGTCGGGCTGCACCTGACGCTAACGGATGGCACGCCGACCCTGCCGCCGGAACGCATCCCCGCCCTGGTCCAGGCGAATGGCCGCTTCCGCGACGACATGGCGGGGCTCGGGCTCACCCTCGCCACCTCCCGCGCCGCGCGGGCGCAGCTTGCTGCCGAGATCAGGGCGCAGCTCGATGCCTTCGCCGCCACCGGCCTCGCCTGCGACCATATCAATGCGCATAAGCACTACCATCTGCATCCGGTGATCGCCGCCATTGCCCTTCGCCTCGCCGCCGCGCGCGGCATTCCCACCCTCCGCATCCCCTGGGAGCCGCCCGCCCTGGTCCCCGGCGCACCGCGCGGGCTGTGGCCGATGACGCGCTGGCTGCGCTTTCTGGCGCGCCGCCATGGGCTGCAGGCGCCGGACCGGGTGGTGGGCCTCGCCTGGTCGGGCGCCTTCACCGCGGCGCGGCTGGCCTCCGTGCTGCCCCGCTTGCCCGGCGGCGTGACGGAGATCTACCTGCACCCCGCGACCGCGGGCGGCTTCCCCGGCGCCGCGCCGGGCTACGCCTATGCCGAGGAGCTGGCGGCCCTGCTGGATCCCTGCGTGCGCGCCGCCTGCGCCGGCCTGCCGCGCGGCGGCTACCGGGAGATGCTGGGCGCATGAATCGCCTTGGCCCCGTGCTGGCAGTGGCGGGCCTTGCCGCCGCGCTGGCGCTGCTGGCGCAGCAGGACCTCTCCGAGATCGGCGGGCTGCTTGCGGCCGCCGGCTTCGGGCTGGTGCTGGCGGCGCTCGCCCATATCCCCTCCATGGCGCTGAACGGCCATGCCTGGCGGCTGCTGCTGCCGCGCGCCCGGCGGCCCTCCGTGCTGGCGATGACGGCGAATGTCTGGATCCGCGAATCGGTGAACGGGCTGCTGCCCGTGGCCCGAATCGGCGGCGAGATCGCCAGCTACCGCCTGCTGCGCGGGGAAGGCGTGGCGGTGGCGCCGGCGGCGGCCAGCCTGATGGTGGACATGGCCATCTCCATCCTCAGCCAGTTGCTCTTTGCGCTGCTCGGCTTGGCGCTGCTGGCCTGGGCGGGGGCGGGGATCGGCTGGGGCGGCATCGCGCTCGGCGCGCTGGCGGGGGTGGCGCTGGCCGGTGGCTTCATCCTGGCGCAGCGGGCAGACATCCTCTCCCGCCTCGCCCGGCTGCTGAACGGCATCGCCGCCGGCCGCTTCCCGGCGCTGGAGGCGCATTCGGCCCGGATCGACCGGATGACACGGCGGCTGTGGCGGGTGCGCGGCGCCATTCTCGGCTGCTTCCTGTGGCAGCTTGCCGGCTGGGCGGCGGGGGCGCTGGAGATCTGGCTGGCGCTGTACTTCCTCGGCTTCCCCGTTTCGGTCGCGGAGGCGCTGGCGATCGAGGCGCTGATCCAGGCCGTCTCCTCCGCCGCCTTCCTCGTCCCCGGCGCGCTCGGGCTGCAGGAGGCGGGATTCCTCGGCCTCGGGCTGCTGCTGGGCTTGCCGGCGGAGGCCTCCGCGGCGCTGGCCATCGCACGGCGGCTGCGCGACCTGGTGGTGTTCCTGCCGGGGCTGCTCGCCTGGGTCTGGGCGGAGCGGCGGATGGCGCGGGAGGCGGTCCCGGCCTAGCCTTCCGGCGAACAACCGGAGGAAACCCATGCCCGCACGCCGCACCGTGCTGCTGGCCGCCCTGGCCGCCCCCAGCCTCGCCCGCGCCGAGGGGCTGGCTGCGCTCTTTCCCACCCGCCCCTTGCGCATCATCGTCCCCGCCGTCGCCGCCGGCGGCGCGGATACCGCGACGCGCATCCTCCTCCCCCGCATGGCCGCCGAGCTCGGCCAGAGCATCGTCGCCGACAACCGCCCCGGCGGCTCCGGCAACCTGGCCAACGAGATCCTGGCGCAATCCCCGCCGGACGGACACACGCTGCAGATGGGCACGATCGGCAACCTCGCCGTGAACCCCCTCATTCAGCGGAACCTCGCCGTCGATCCGGTGCGGGACTTCACCCATATCGGCCTGTCCGTGCAGGTGACGAATCTACTGGTGGCGCCGGCGGACCGGCCCTGGCGCAAGGTGGAGGAACTGGTGGCGGCGGCGAAGGCGCGGCCCGGCACCCTGGCCTATGGCTCCTCCGGCGTCGGCTCGGCCGGGCACCTGGCCGGGGCGCTGCTGGACCAGGTGGCGGGGACGGAATGCATCCACGTGCCCTATCGCGGCGGCGGGCAGCTCATCACGGATATCATCTCCGGCAAGGTGGATTTCGCCTTCGCCACCGCCGCGACCACGCTGGAGCATGTGGAAACCGGCCGCCTCCGCGCCCTGGCCGTCCCCTCCGCCCAGCGCTCCGCCCTGGTGCCGCAGGTGCCGACCATGGCGGAGACCGGCCTGCCCGGCTACTCGGTGCTGAACTGGTACGCGCTGGTCGCCCCGCGCGGCCTGCCGCCCGCCATCACCGCGCGGCTGAACGCGGCGCTGGGCGCGGCCCTGGCCGATGCCGAGGCGCAGCGCAAGCTGGCCGCCCAGGGCATCGAGCCGCTGCCGAGCACGCCGGAGGAGGCCACGCGCTTCATGACGGCGGAAGTGGCGAAGTGGCGGGAGGTGGTGGCGGCGGCCCGGATCGGGCAGGGCTGATACCGGCGGCAGCGGCGGTGGCCCATGCCGCGTCGCCAGGGGCCGCGCGCCACCCGGCCAGGATCGACTGCCGCCGGCAGGAGGCGCCGGGCCGGCAAGGGCGGCATGGCGGAACGCCCGGCCGCGCGGCATGGCCGTTGCTGCCTGTGGCGCAAAGGAGGCCCCGATGCCGTCTCGCCGCGCTCTGCTTGCCCTGCCCTTCCCGGCCACCGCCGCAAGCGCGGAGGAGGCCTGGCCCAGCCGCTCCATCCGGGTGATCATCCCCTTCGCCCCGGGCGGCTCCTCCGACATCGCCGCGCGGATCGTCGCGCCGCGGCTTTCCGCCCTGCTCGGCCAATCCCTGCTCATCGAGAATCGCGGCGGCGCAGGCGGCAATGTGGCGGCGGAGATGGCGGCGCGGGCGGCGCCGGACGGCTACACCCTGTTCCAGGGCAATATCGGCATCCTGGCGGTGAACCCGACGCTCTATCGCAGCCTGACCTGGAACCCGGTGGCGGATTTCGTCCCGATCTCCCACCTGCTCTCGGTCTTCTATGTCCTTGTCACGCCCATAGACCGGCCCTGGGGCGACCTCAAGGCGCTGATCGCTGCGGCGAAGGCGGCGCCGGAGACGCTGAGCGCGGGGAATTCCGGCGTCGGCAGCATGGGCCACCTGGCGCAGGCGCTGTTCGACCGGATGGCGGGGGTGCGGACGGTGCCGGTGCCCTACCGGGGCGGTGGGCCGCTGGCGAATGACGTGCTGGCTGGCAAGTTGGATTTCAGCTTCTCCACCGCGCCGACCGTGCTGCCGATGATCGAATCCAGGCGGGTGAAGGCGCTGGCGGTGGCCACGGCGACCCGCACCACCCTGCTGCCCCAGGTGCCGACCATGGCGGAGGCGGGGCTGCCCGGCTTCGAGGTGCCGAACTGGGATTCCTGGCTGGCGCCGCGCGGCACGCCGCCGGCCGTGCTGGCGAAGCTGCAGGCCGCCCTGCGTCAGGTGCTGACGCAGCCAGAGGTGGTGGCGGAATTCGCCAGGCGCGGCATGGAAACCTTCCCCAGCAGCCCCGAACAACTCGGGGCCGAGATCCCGCAGCGCATCGCGCAATTCGCCCCGATCGTCCGCGCCACCGGGGCGACGCCAGACTAGAGCGTTTTCGGTTCACATGCGTTCACCGAAAACGCTCTACGCCGTTGTTCGCAGAGCAGATTCACGCCTTCGGGCGATGCCGCCCTACGGCGATCTGCTCTAAGCCCAGACTAAGCAATGCGGCGTACCACGGCATTCCAGGGTCTCATGGGCCTTCCACGGCTTGGCGGCGGAAGGCCATGGGCAGCGGCAGGGGGCGACAGGCGCCGCGGTCTCGTCTCGAGGCCGCAGCGGTCCCGGAGTCGCCGGTCGCCGGAGGCCTCGCACCGCCGGCAGCGGGGCCCGGCATGGCAACCGGCGGGCGGATGGCGGAGGGGATGGCATGCCGTCTGGGTTGCACTTCCCGGCAAAGGCACTAAACCTGGGCAGGCATCGCCTCCGGGTTAGGCGGGCTGCCCCGATTTTCCGCCGGTCTTCAGCAATCCTGAGGTCGGCTTCGTGATATTTGCACGGCGCCCCTCCAAGACGCTTGCCATTTGTCGCGACCTGTTCTCCAAGAGGGGTTTGGAAGGATCGGCGTCCTCCACCCCCGGGATGCGCCGCAGGAGACCGAAGAGTTCTAGATATGGCCAAAAACGAGAGCTGGCGCCCCCGCAAGTCCCGCAAGCGCGGCTTCGATGACGACGGGCCGGATTTCGGCGGCTGGGCCCCCCCGCCGCCGATGCCGGGTGGTCCTCCACCGATGAGGCAGTCCTCCGTGTTCGCTTCCGGTCCGGAGGTGAAGGCGGTGGTGAAATGGTTCAACCCGGAGAAGGGATTCGGCTTCGTCGAGCTCGGTGACGGCTCGGGCGACGCCTTCCTGCACGTCTCCGTGGTGCAGCGCGCCGGCGCCGATGCGGTCGCCCCCGGCGCCAATCTGCGGGTCCGCGTCGGCCCCGGCCAGAAGGGCCAGCAGGTGACCGAGGTGCTGGAGATCGCCGAGGGCGAGGCGCCTCCGCCGCGCTCCGGCGGCTTCGGCGCCGGCCCGCGGGCCGGCGGCTTCGGCGGCGGCGGCGGCGGCGGGCGCGGCTTCGTGCCCTCCGGCCCAGCCGAGGAGGTGCGCGGCACCGTGAAGTGGTACAGCGCGGAGAAGGGCTTCGGCTTCGTCTCCCCGGAAGGCGGCGGGCGGGACGTCTTTGTCCACGCCACGGCGCTGGAGCGCAGCGGCCTGCCCCCGCTCGGCGAAGGCCAGGCGGTGGTGATGCAGGTGGTCCAGGGCAAGAAAGGCCCTGAGGCCTCCTCCCTGACCAAGGCCTGATCCATGCTTCCCCATGGCGCCCCGGCGCCATGGGGTTTCCCGGGACCGCGACCTGAACCGCATGCGGCCCGGCCTTCCGCGGCAAGGCGGCATGGTCCGGAGTGCCGCAAAAACCCGCAGCTTGCGTGATTTTCAGCCGGGCGGGGCTGGCCCGGCCCTGCCGCTTCCCCCATAATCACGCCAATGAAGCGTGGAAGTTGGGGAGGGCCTCACGGATGTTGCTGCGGCGGGAACGCGCCATGACCGCGGTCGCGATCATGCTGGATGTCGCCTTCCATGCCGGCCGCAGCGAGGCAGTGAGCGCCGCCGACATCGCCGAGCGCCTGGGCCAGGCGCGGCGGGGCATCGAGCCCGTTCTGCAGAACCTCTCCCGCGCCGGTTTGCTGGACAGCATCCGTGGCCCGAAGGGCGGCTACCGGCTGGGCCGGCCGCCGCGGGAACTGCGCTTGGCCGAGATCGTGGCGACGGTGCTGGACGAGGATGGCGGCAATGCCGAGGCCCCGGCCGGGCGGCTGCAGGCCGCGGTGGTGCATCCGCTCTGGGCGGAGATGGAGGCGCTGTGCCGCGACCATCTGGCGCGGCTGACGGTGGCAGACCTCATCAAGCGCGCTGCCGCCGCCGGGGTGAAGCGGCCGACCGTGGAGCCGCTGAACTTCGTGATCTGACCGCCGGCGGCGCCTCGCGCTCCCGGGCGCAAAGGGTCGAGGGGGTTTCGGCCCCTGGCCTGGGGGAGCGCGAGGGGAGCAGCGCTCCCCTCGCTACCGTGCGGCGTTCAGCGCCCGCCACACCTTCTCCGGCGTCAGCGGCATGTCCAGATGCGTCACGCCCCGCGGCCGCAGCGCGTCCAGTACGGCATGCACCACGGTCTGCGGCGCGCCGATCGCCCCCGCCTGCCCCACGCCCTTCACGCCAAGCGGGTTCGATGCCGTGGGCAGCTCCCGCAGGGTGATGTCGAGGTCCGGCAGATCCTCCGCCCGCGGCAGGGCATAATCCATGAAGGAGGCGGAGAGGATCTGGCCGGAGCCGGCCTCATAGGCCACCTCCTCCAGCAGCGCCTGGCCGATGCCCTGGGCGAGCCCGCCCTGCACCTGGCCGGTGGTCAGCACGGGGTCGATCAGCCTTCCGTAATCATCCACCGCCCGGTAGCGCAGCAGGGCGACCTGGCCGGTCTCCGGGTCCACCTCCACCTCCGCCGCATGGGCGCCGGCGGGGAAGGTGACGAGTTCCGAGAGGTTCTTCGCCTCGGCATCGAGGCCGGGGCTCATGCCCTCCGGCAGCAGGGCGGGGTCGCGGGCGGCGGTGGCGAGTGCCTCCAGCGCCATCTCCTGACCGGTGGAAGGCAGGGTGAAGCGGCCGCCGTCAAAGACCAGCGCCTCCGGCGCCGCCTGCAGCAGATGGGCGGCGAGCAGCCGGGCCTTCTCCAGCACCTTGTCCATTGCCATCACCAGCGCCGTGCCGCCGACATGCAGCGAGCGCGCCCCGCCATGGCCATTGCCGAAGGTCACCTGCGCGGTATCCGCCTGGACCAGCCGGAAGCGCTCCGCCGGCAGGCCGAGATGCCCGGCGGCGATGCGGGGGAAGCTGGTCTCATGCCCCTGGCCGTTGGACTGCGTGCCGATGGCGAGGTCCACCATGCCGTCCGGGGCAAAGCGCACCGCCGCCCATTCATGCGGCGCACCGCGGGAAGTCTCGAGGAAGCCGGCAATGCCGAGACCTCGCAGCTTGCCACGCGACTCGCTCTCGGCGCGGCGGGCGGCGAAGCCGGCGCGATCGGCCAGCGCCTCCAGATCGGCGAGGTTCTCGCCGAAGCGGCCGCAATCCATCAGCATCCCGGTGGCGCTGCGATAGGGGAAGGCGGCGATGGCGTTGACGCGGCGGATCTCCACCGCGTCCCGCCCCAGCGCCCGCGCCGCCGCCTCCACCAGCCGCTCCGTCAGGTAATTCGCTTCCGGCTTGCCGGCGCCGCGATAGGCATCGACCGGCAGGGTATTGGTGAAGGCGCCCGTCACCTCGAGGAAGATGGCGGGAATGGCATAGATGCCGCCGATGGCGGTGGAGACGGAATTGGTCGGGCAGGCCGGACCGTTGGCCGAGCAATAGGCGCCGAGATCGCCGACCATCCGCGCATGCAGGGCGAGGAAGCGGCCCTCCGCATCCAGCGCCAGCTTCGCCGTGCCGCGATAGTCGCGGGCATGGACGGAGGCGGTGAACTCCTCCGTCGCCTCGCCCACCCAGGCCACCGGCGCGCCCAACCGCCGCGCGGCGGAGAGCAGGCAGACATATTCGGGGAAGAGAAAATTCTTGGCGCCGAAGCCGCCGCCGACATCCGGGCAATGCAGCCGGAAGGCATCCTCCGGCAGCTTGAACACCGCGGTGGCGAGCTGGCGGCGGATATTGTGCACGCCCATGCCGGAGAAGAGCAGATCGAAGCGCCCGTCCGCATAGCGCGCCACCGCGCCGCGCGGCTCCATCGGCACGGCGTGGACACGGTTGTTGATGAGGTCGAGCTCCACGCCATGGGCGGCGGCGGCGAAGCCAGCCTCCATAGCGGCGCGGTCGCCGCGCTCGAAGCGGAAGGCGATGTTGCCGGGGGCTTCCGGCCAGAGCTGGGGCGCATCGGGGGCGAGGGCGGCGCGGCTTTCCACCACGGCATCCAGCGGCTCGTACTCCACCAGGATCGCCTCGGCCGCGTCGCGCGCCTGCGCCGCCGTTCCGGCCACGACGAAGGCGACGCATTCGCCGACATGCTTCACCTGATCCCGCGCCAGGGCATGGCGGGCGGGGATGATGATTGGCGCCAGGGTCGCCACCTGGGCCGGGCAGGGCAGCGGGCCGAGCCCTTCCTCCGCCAAGTCGGCGCCGGTCAGCACCAGGCGCACGCCGGGCATGGCGCGCGCCTCGCTGGTGTCGATGGCAAGGATGCGGGCATGGGCGTGCGGGCTGCGCAGCACCGCGGCGTGCAGCGCATCCGCCGGGATCAGATCCGCCAGGTAGCGCCCCTGGCCGGTGAGGAAGCGCTGGTCCTCGCGGCGGCTCACAGCGGGTCTCCATTGCCGCCGCCCGGCAGGGGCGTGGGCACCCACCATTCCTCGCCGCGGGCGGTGGTGACGTATTCCGGCCAGCGCAGGTCGACGGGCGGGACGAAATCCTTCGGCAGCAGGGGCGGCACCCATTTGCTGCCGCCGATGCCGCCGCCCGTGCGGTGGCGCCATTCCGCCTGCGCCGCCGCCAGCAGCCCGGGCTTGGCGGCGAGGTCCACCAGGGTCAGCGCCATGGTGCGGCCGGCGACGAACATGCCGGGGTCGATGGCGGAGGGCAGGCCGCCGAGGGCATTGTAGGTCCAGCCGGGGTAATCGTAATTCGGGTCCGGCGCCTTCAGCCGGGGCCGCGCCGTCAGCAGCCGGACGGTCGGGCAGTGCCAGCAGAATTCCACGTAATCGTCGGCCGAGAGGTGGTGCTGCCATTCCGGCAGGAAGCGGCGCAGCCCGGCCTCGAATTCCTCGGGCGGCGTCAGCTTGAGGTTGGCCGGGGCGAAGGGCTCCTCCATCGGCGTCAGGCCGAGGTTGCGCTGGATCTCCCGCGCGAAGCCCAGCGCCTCCTGGTTGTAGCCGGGCGCGCCCACCGCCTGCAGGTTCGCCCAGGTCGCTTCCGTCAGCACCGTATTGGCCAGGCCGACGCGCGTCTTCGTCACCCAGCGGATCGAGGCGCGGCAATGCGTCGCCATCGCCGCGCTGCGGGCATTGTTCTCCAGCACCTTCGTGATCTGCTGCATGATCTTCAGGTCGGAGGCGCGCCAGGAATACTGGATCTGGGTGAAGCGCGGCGCGAGGTTGTCCGAGGTGGCGTCGCCGCCGGCCAGGATGCACTCGTTCAGCGTCCAGGCGCCGGCATGCGGGAACATCGCCTCCTTCGTCGTCTTGGTCGTCATGTACATCAGCATCAGCGCGTCGATTGCGCCGGGGGCGCGGGCGGCGGCGTGGGAGACGTCGCGGATCGGCAGCAGGGATTTGTCGATCCAGCTCTCGGGCGACGGGCATTCGAAGGTGAAGACGGCGGACCAATAGGCGCCGAACTGCGTCTCCGCCGTCACCGTGTTCTGCAGATGCGGGTGATAGACCACGGCGGCGTCGAGGCCGTCGTAATAGCCCTTGGCGGCATGGACGGGCTTGGAGCCGCAGACCTTCTCCGCCGGCTCCCCGAACAGCACCAGCCGGCCGGGAATGCCATGGGCGGCGAAGGCGGCCTTGGCGGCGAGGATGCCGGTCAGCGCCGCGGTGCCGAGCGAGGAATGCGGGTCCGTATGCCCGGCGGCATAGGGGTGCAGCCCGTCCCGCGGCTTCGGGTAGGGCACCACATCCTGGTTCTGGCCGGGCACGGCATCGTATTCGGAGAAGCTGGCGAGCACCGGGCCGCCCTGGCCCCAGCGCGCGACGAAGGCGGTGGGCATCTCGCCCGAGCCCGCCTCCACCTCGAACCCCTCCGCCCGCAGCAACTCCACATAGGCGGCGGCGGATTTGTATTCGCGCCAGGCGGGCTCGGCGAACTCCCAGATGCGGCGGTTGAAGGCGGACAGCCGCGCCTCATTCGCGCCGATCCAGTCGAGCGCGGTGGCACGGGCGGCTTCGAGTTGGGACATCACGCTCTCCCTGCAGGCCGCCGATGGTAACGAAAGGATGGCAGGGCTGGAAACCACCGGCCGGCTCGCATGATGCCTCAATGACGTTGCGGTCCCGGCCGGCCCTGGCGGCTGCCGCCGGCCGCGGCGGCAGGATATGTCCCGGGGGCCGGGATCTCCATCAGGGGACCGCCATGTCAGACACCGTTGCCCTGCCCGGGGCGGCCGGCGATGCCGTCCGCCGCCCCTCGCTCGATGCGCGGCCGCATCCCGCCATCGGTATCGGCTTCGTCGGCGTCCTCGTCGCCGGCCTCGCCTACATCCTCTACAGCCTTCAGGGCGACATTGCCGAGGCCGGCAGCCCGCCGCTGGAACTCGGCGTCTTCGGCCTGCTGGCGCTCGCCCTGCTGGTCGCGCTGGGCTTCGAATTCGTCAACGGCTTCCACGACACGGCGAATGCGGTGGCGACGGTGATCTACACCCACAGCCTGCCGGCGCATGCGGCCGTGGTGTGGTCCGGGCTGTGGAACTTCCTCGGCGTGCTGGCCTCGGCGGGCGGCGTCGCCTACAGCGTGCTGAACCTGCTGCCGGTCGAGCTCATCCTGCAGGTCGGCAGCGCCGCCGGCTTCGCCATGATCTTCGCGCTGCTGATCGCCGCCATCCTGTGGAATCTCGGCACCTGGGCCTTCGGCCTGCCGGCCTCCTCCTCCCACACGCTGATCGGTTCCATCATCGGCGTCGGCCTCGCCAACCAGATGCTGGCGCCCACCGGCACCGCCACCTCGGGCGTGGACTGGACCCAGGCGCGCGGGGTGTTCGAGGCGCTGCTGCTCAGCCCGCTGGTCGGCTTCGGCTGTTCGGCGCTGCTGCTGCTCGCGCTCAAGCTCACGGTGCGGGTGCCGGCACTGTACCGGGCACCGGAAGGCGACAGCCGGCCGCCCTTCTGGATCCGCGGGCTGCTGATCCTCACCTGCACCGGCGTCTCCTTCGCGCATGGCTCGAATGACGGGCAGAAGGGGATGGGGCTGATCATGCTGATCCTGATCGGCGCGGTCCCCACCGCCTATGCGCTGAACCGCACCATGCCCAATTCCGCCACGCCGCATTTCGTCGCAATGACGGAAGAGGCGCGCGCCGTCTTCAACGCCCACGCCGCCGGCGAGACGATGCCGGAGCTCAGCACCGCCCGGGCGAAGGTGGCGGAGGCGGTGCAGACGCGGGAGCCGCATGGGGCGGAGACCTTCGCCGCCCTCTCCGTCCTGGCCGGTGACATTGCCGGGCAGGTGCAGCGGCATGGCGGGCTGCGCACCATCCCGGCCGCGCAGACGCCGAATGTGCGCAACGACATGTACCTCGCCTCCGACCTGCTGCAGGTGCTGCAGCGGCAGGGCAATGCCGGGCTGGCGGCGGCGGAGACGGCGACGCTGCGGCAGTACCGCGAGCTGCTGGAGGCCAGCACCCGCTACATCCCGATCTGGGTGAAGGTGGGCGTCGCCATCGCGCTTGGCCTGGGCACCATGGTGGGGTGGAAGCGCATTGTGGTGACGGTGGGGGAGCGGATCGGCAAGACCCACCTCACCTATGCCCAGGGCGCGGCAGCGGAGCTGGTGGCGGCGGCAACGATCGGCGCGGCGGACGCCTTCAAGCTGCCGGTCTCGACCACGCATGTGCTGTCGTCCGGCGTCGCCGGGACCATGGCGGCCAATGGCTCCGGCCTGCAATGGTCCATGGTGCGCAACATCGCGCTGGCCTGGGTGCTGACCCTGCCGGCGGCGATGCTGCTGGCGGGCGCGCTCTACGCCCTGTTCCGCGTGCTGTTCTGAAACGGGCGGGCGGGGTCGGGCGCCCCGCCCCATGGCTCAGCCGCGGGCGAGCCGCTTCGCGACGAATTCCAGCCGGTCCTGGCCCCAGAACAGGTCCTCGCCGATGACATAGGTGGGCGCGCCGAAGACGCCGCGGTCGAGCGCCGCCTGGGTATCGGCCAGGCGCTTCTCCGCCCAGCGCGGCTCCTGGCCCAGGGCCAGCACCTTCTCCGCCTCCAGCCCCACTTCGGCGATCAGCCGGCCGAGGGTCGGCAGGTCGCCCGGGTCCAGCTCATCCTCCCAGCAGGCCTTGAGGATGCGGTGGCCGAGGCGGATGGCCTCCGCGTCACCAATCGTCTCCCGCACCGCGATGACGCAGGTGGCCGCCGGCAGCTCCTTCGCCGGGAAGTGCTTCGGCCGGATGTGGATGGGAATGCCGAGATGCTCCCGCCACCGCGCCAGCTCCTGCAGCCGGTAGGCCTGGCGCTGCGGGCTGCGCTTCGGCAGCGGGAAGCCGCCGGAGGCAGGGAAGATGGTGCCGAAATCCACCGGCCAGATGCGCAGGCTGGCGCCATGCTGCGCCGCCAGCGCCTCGATGCGCGCGGCACCCAGATGGGTCCAGGGGGAGTTCAGGGAAGCATAGTAGTCGATATGCAGCGCCATGCGTGGTCTCCTCGGTCCGCGAGGGGCGTCGCGCCGCGAGGCGCGCCTTGCGGCGCAACCCCTCTCGGGCCCACCCCGCCAAAGGCCGAAGGGCCTTTGGAAACCATGAGTTTGAGCGGGCAGGTTCAGCCTGCCGCCTCGAGGGTTCAAAGGGGCTGGACGCACTGCGTCCAACCGGCCCTTTGGCGAGGGGGGAGTTTGAGGGAGGGCGGAGCCCTTCCTCAACCCGCGGTCAAGGGCGCCGCCGTCTTCGCCTGCGCCTCTTCGAAGCTCACCCCCGGCGCCAGCTCCTTCACCGTGAAGCCGCCGCCATTGGGTGCAAAGAGGCCGAGATTGGTCGCCACCAGCGTCACCACCCCGCGCGCCGTCACCGGCAGGGTGCAGCGCGGCAGCAGCCGGGATTCCCCCTTCCGCGTCGTATGCTCCAGGATGATGAAGACCCGCTGCGCGCAGGCCGCCAGGTCCATGGCACCGCCGATGCCGCCGCCCAGCTGGCCGGCCAGCTTCCAATTGGCGAAATCGCCGCCGGCCGAGACCTCATAGGCCCCCATCACCGTCACATCGATCCGGCCGCCGCGGATGATGCCGAAGCTGTCCGCATGGTGGACGATCGCCGCGCCCGGCTTCAGCGAGACATTCTGCCCGCCGGCATTCACCAGGTGCAGATCCTCCTGCCCCGCCGGCAGCACCGGGCCGTAGCCGATGACGCCGTTCTCCGCGTGGTAGATGATGTCGCGGTCGCCAATGTCGGTGTTGCTGCACAGCGTCGGAATGCCGACGCCGAGATTGACGATCCAGCCATCCTGGAACTCGTTGGCCAGGCGGTCGGCCATCTGCTGGCGGTCCCAGCCCTTGGTCTCCGTCGTGCTGCTCATCGCGCGCGCTCCTGCCGGCGGACGGTCCAGAGCCCCTCGGGGGCGGGCGGAATCTTCACCATGCGCTGGACGAAGATGCCGGGGGTGTGGATGTGGTCGGGGTCCAGGCTGCCGGCGGGCAGGATCTCCTCCTCCACCTCCACCACCACCAGCTTCGCGGCGGTGGCCATCAGCGGGCAGAAATTCCGCTGCGCCAGGCGGAATTGCAGGTTGCCGGCGGTATCGGCGCGCCAGGCGCGGATGAAGGCGACGTCGCAGGGCAGCGCGTATTCCAGCAGGTATTCGCGGCCGTTGATGATGCGCGTCTCGCGGCCCTCGGCCAGCTCCGTGCCGACGGCGGTGGGCGTGTAGAAGGCCGGGATGCCGGCGCCGGCGGCGCGCAGCCGCTCGGCCAGCGTGCCCTGCGGCACCAGCTCGGCCGCCACCTCGCCACGCTCGTAATAGGGGGTGAAGGGCAGCTGGTCGGTCGGGCGCGTCGCAGCGGTGAAGGCGCAGATCACCTTCGCCACCTGGCCGTTCTCCACCAGCATGCCGATATCCGGCATGCGCGGCTGATGCGCGCCGCCCGTGGTATTGGCGATGCAGGTCAGGCGCTTGGCCCCCTGCTCCAGCAGCGCCTTGGTCAGGTTGTAGGGCGTGCCCGGGCCGGCGAAGCCGCCGAAGGCGATGGTGGCGCCGTCCGGGATGTCCGCCACCGCCTCGGCAAAGCTGCCGAAAACCTTGTTCCTTGCCATGCGCGGCGTCTCCTCCTCTCCGTTGCGCGGCAGGGTGGCGCGGTCCGCGCTGCGCGTCCAGCTTGCCCAGGGCCGGCAGGGCGTGCTGCGCTGCTGGCGATGCACCCGCCACGCCGCTTGGTCGCGCCGGGTGGCTGGCCCTTTGCCCCCCGGCGCGCTGCCACCCTATGCGCCCTGCCCCACAAGAGGGCGGGTGGCGGGGAGCCTGCCGGTGCGGGCGGTAGGCGGGGACGGGCAGGAGGGCTGGGACGAGGTCGCCCCGCGCCGCCCATGGCGGGGAAGCTGCTGCCGGGCATGGGGCGGCGATGACGCACGACGCTTCGGCGCCCGCCATCCAGAGGACAGGCCATCCCGCCGCCACCCTCGCTACGGTGGCGGCGGCGCGAGCGGGGCCCGGTCTGACGTCCATTTATCCGACGATGCAGACACAGCCTGGGACCGGGATGCGGCATTGCGCGTCCGCCGCGCCATGCCGCTTTGCATGCTGGACTATCCGGAGCAGCCTCTGGCGGATGACGCGCGAGACGGCCTGGCGGCCCGCATCGCCGCCGAGGCCCGCCCGATCTCCGGGGATGAGAGGCTGCACGGCATGGCCGACATCGCCGGGCAGGCGGCAAATGCCGCCGGATTGGAGGCCAAGCCGGGCGGGCTGCCGGCGACGCGGGCGGCGAATACGCCGGCGCGATCATGCGGCTGCGCAGGCCCCGGCATGCCGGACCGCGGGGATCGGCGTGGCGGCCAAGCAGGCGTCAGCCTCGTCCAAGGCCCTGCCGATGGAGGATGGGGTGGCGCCATCGCGCTGGCGGACGGGGCACGCCACCTGCCGGCCCGGTCAGCCCTGGCGGCGCGGTGGCCAGAAGCCGGCAGGTTCGGCCCTCCGCCGCCCGCAAGCGGCGACAGCGGCCGACCGCCGCGGCATGGCCGCCCACCCTGGGGCCATCGGCCCCGGGGAAGCGGCCCTTCGGCTCAGGCCGCTTCGGCAGCGGCAGTGGCGGTGCGGCTGCTGCTCTCGCCACGGGCCGCCGCGGCCATGTTGGCGCGCAGCTCCTTGAGGAAGGTCTGCCCCGCCGCGGTCTGCTGAACGATGACGCTGCGACGGTCCAGCGGGTCCGTCTTGCGCCGGGCGAAATCCAGCTCCCCGAGCCGGTCGAGGGCGCGGGTGATGGCGGGCTTGGAGACGCGCAGCTCCGCGGCCAGGCCTCGCACGGTGTGCGGCCCCTCAGTCAGGTAGACCGTCAGCAGCACGGCGAGCTGACGGGCCGAAAGGTCGGCCCCGTCGCGCCGCACCATGGCCAGGATCGTTTCGCGCAGCACATGCGCCAGCCCGTGGGCGTCGTCCGAGAGGTTCATGACCGTTCCTGCCTGTCCTTCCTGGATCGCCCCCGGCGGGGGCAAGTATCGAGCATGGATGCAGACGGCATCGTGTCGCCTGCATTCCATATCAACGTGTATTCCGTAAGAAGACACAACTTATAAGGGTATCTTAAGCGGAATGCGGCCGCTTTCGAGAGGAAATGCCGGAGCAAACGGTCTTATCGCGAGGGTGTTATCAACTTTCGACCCGAACCTCATTGCGCCGCTCCGTTCGGGGCGGCGGTGTGCCGGGCCAGCGGCGTTGCCGGCGGCAGCCATGGCCGCCGCTGCCGTCCCTCTCCTTGGCCTTCCGGATGGGCCCCGGGGCGGAGCGCGACTCTGCACCCGCTTCCCGCCGCTTCGGTCAGCAGGATTGCCGCGGCTTCCCCCGCCGCTTGGTCGCGGTGGCAAGCCGGGCTTGCCTCCGGCCGCGCCGCCGGAATCGCCTCGCATGCGGCCGAGGCAATCCCCTGGCGCCAACCCTTACGCCCGGTGGCCTGCCGGTCCCGGGCCGGCCGGGGCGCCAGAACACGGGTCCGCACGGCAGAAAGAAGGGGTTACGCCATGGCGCCTGCCCGTCACGCCGCGTCGCACCCGACCGCCGGTCCTCCCATGCCGGCCGGCGTGAGGGAATGGCGCGGCGGGCGTCAGCCCTCGGCTGCAGCCAGGGCGAGCCCGGCGGTGAAGCCCCAGCGCCCGGACAGCAGCGCCTCCGGCGCCAGCGCGGCGCTCTGGCGCAGATGCCACAGCCGCTCATACGCCGCGATGAGCCCCCAGATGTCCTGGCGACGGCGGCGGAGATCCGCCTCCGCGGCCATCGCCTCCTCCCCCACCGCCAGCAGCTTGCCGGCCAGGTCCAGCCTGCCCTCGTCGCAGGCCCGGTGAACCGCCGCCAGGATCGTATCCGGCAGGCGGCGGCTGCGCCGGGGAAGGTGTGGACGATCGGCTTCGGGGAGCATCGGCTTGGCCTTCATCCATATCTCCGGACCGGCAGCGAGCCCCGGCCCGGGCGCTGACCACGGGGGCGCGGCCTTGGCGCCCTGCGGCAGCCAGGGGGCAGATCGGCATGGATGGGCAAAACCCATGCCATGGAACGCCGGGCCTGAATTCAACATCTTGTGGCATAACGGGGGCCGGCCCCCCTGCCCCTGTAAAGCAGGCCGACACGCGCACGCCCCCTTGCCCTGCCTTGCAGGTCGTTATATCCGATTGTTTATAACGACGTCGCGCAGGAGGACTCCATGCCCTATCCCCAGCTCCAGCTCTGCATCGGCGGCGAATGGCGCAGCCGGCCCGGCCGGCCCGTACTGAATCCCCTGGACGACAGCGTGCTGGGCGAGCTGCCGCACGCCACGCCGGACGACCTGGCGGATGCGCTGGACGCCGCCATCGCCGGCGGCCGCGCCTGGCGCCGCACCGCCCCCGCTCGCCGGGCCGAGGTGATGCGCCGCGCCGCCGCCCTGCTGCGGGAGCGCGCCGACGCCATCGCCGAGGCGGTGACGCTGGAACAGGGCAAGCCGCGCGCCGAGGCGCGGGTCGAGGTCCAGCGCGCCGCCGACATCATCGACTGGGATGCCGAGGAAGGCCGCCGCGCCTATGGCCGCGTCATCCCCGCCGAGCCCGGCATGCGCCACATCGTGCTGCGGGAGCCGATCGGCCTCGTCGCCGGCTTCGCGCCGTGGAATTTCCCGGTGAGTTCGCCGACGCGGAAGGTGGCCGGGGCACTCGCCGCCGGCTGCCCGATCATTCTCAAGGCCTCGGAGGAGACGCCGGCCGGCGCGCAGTTCCTTGTGCAGGCCTTCCTCGATGCCGGGCTGCCGGCGGGGGCGCTGAGCCTGGTCTTCGGCGTGCCCGGCGAGATCTCCGAATACCTGATTCCACGCCCGGAGGTGCGGCTCGTCACCTTCACCGGCTCGGTGCCGGTGGGCAAGAAGCTCTCGGCCCTGGCCGGGGCGCATATGAAGCCGGTGATCATGGAGCTCGGCGGCCATGCCCCGGTCATCGTCTGCGGCGATGCGGATCCGGAGGCGGCGGCGGCCATGTCGGCGCTGGTGAAGTCGCGCAATGCGGGACAGGTCTGCGTCTCGCCGACGCGCTTCTTCGTGGAGGATGCGGTGCACGACCGCTTCGCCGCGCGCTTCGGTGAGGCCGCGCGGCAGCTGCGCATCGGCAATGGGCTCCACCCGGCGGTGGCGATGGGGCCGCTCGCCAATCATCGCCGGGTGGAGGCGATGGAGCGGCTGGTCGCCGATGCCGTCGCCCGCGGCGCGCGGGTGCTGGCGGGCGGCGAGCGCCAGGGCAATCGCGGCTGCCTCTTCCCGCTGACCGTGCTGGCCGATGTGCCGGAGGATGCGCTGGCGATGCGGGAGGAGCCCTTCGGCCCGCTGGCGCTGATCAGCCGCACTCGCGGCATCGAGGAGGCGATCGCCCGCGCCAATGCGCTGCCCTACGGCCTCGCCGCCTATGCCTTCACCCAATCGGCGCCGAATGTGGACCGGCTGGCGGAGGAGGTGGAGTGCGGCAATCTCTCCATCAACCACCTCGTCGCCTCGGTGCCGGAGACGCCCTTCGGCGGGGTGAAGGACAGCGGCTATGGGCGGGAGGGCGGCAGCGAAGGGCTGGCCTGCTACACGGTGACGAAGAACGTCTCCCACCGCGTGGCGGGAACGGCCTGATCCCGCTCACGCGCCGCCGCGAAGGCCGGTCCGGGAAGCCAAAGGGGGTGGACGCAGCGCGTCCACCTCCCATAGGCGGATGGGATCCGGGGAAGACAGCGCCTTCCCCGGCCGGTCACTCGGCGGCCGCGGCGTCCTCGTTCTCCTCGCCGCCCACCAGCATGGCATTGGCGACGACGCCCGCCTGGGCCCGCACCTTCTGCTCGATGGCGGCGCCGATCTGCGGGTTGTCCCGCAGGAACTGCTTGGCATTCTCCCGCCCCTGGCCGATCCGCTGGCCCTCGGCGCTGAACCAGGCCCCGGACTTCTCGACGATGCCGGCCTTCACGCCGAGATCGATGAGCTCGCCGAGCTTCGAGATGCCCTCGCCATACATGATGTCAAAATCGACGACGCGGAAAGGCGGCGCCATCTTGTTCTTCACCACCTTCACCCGGGTCTGGTTGCCCACCACGCTCTCGCGGTCCTTGATGGCGCCGATGCGGCGGATCTCCAGGCGGACCGAGGCGTAGAATTTCAGCGCATTGCCGCCCGTGGTCGTCTCCGGGTTGCCGAACATGACGCCGATCTTCAGCCGGATCTGGTTCAGGAAGATCAGCAGGCAGTTGGAGCGGGAGACGGTGCCGGTCAGCTTGCGCAGCGCCTGGGACATCAGGCGCGCATGCAGGCCGACATGGCTGTCGCCCATCTCGCCCTCGAGCTCCGCCCGCGGCACCAGCGCCGCGACGCTGTCCACCACCAGCACGTCGATGGCGCCGGAGCGCACCAGCGTGTCGCAGATCTCGAGCGCCTGCTCGCCCGCATCGGGCTGGCTGATCAGCAGGTTATCGACATCGACGCCGAGCTTCTTGGCATAGCCGGGGTCGAGCGCATGCTCGGCGTCGATGAAGGCGCAGGTACCGCCCTTCTTCTGCGCCTCGGCGATCGCGTGCAGCGCGAGCGTCGTCTTGCCCGAGCTTTCCGGACCGTAGATCTCGATGATGCGGCCCTTCGGCAGGCCGCCGATGCCGAGCGCGATGTCGAGGCCGAGGGAGCCGGTCGAGACCACCTCGATCTCGCCATCCTGTGCCTGGCGCGCGCCCATCTTCATGATGGAACCCTTGCCGAAGGCCCGCTCGATCTGGCTCAGCGCGGCGTCGAGCGCCTTTCCCTTGTCCATCCTTGATTATCCCCGCTGTTGCGCGCCACTGCCCCGACCCTGACGCGGCACAACCGAGACTTGCAGAAGCTCGGGTTGTGTCGCCGGAACGTTAACACGCAGAGGCTTGGCATTGGAACTGTATCGCAACTTATTCCGCAGCCCCTGCTGCGCTGGACACAATATGCCCTCGGGGCAGGCCGCAGACAAGAACATTAAGTAAACATCGGGTCGCGAGAGCGGATTTTATCCGCTCTCCGCGGCCCCCGCTTCCGCCCTCGCTTCTGCCCTCGCTTCTGCCCCTGGGGCTCCCCCCTGGGCCGCCCCGGGCAGCAGTTCCGCCATCGCCTGCCGCAGCCCTGCCGGGGCGAAGGGCTTGGCAAGGAAGCGAAACCCCTCCGCCGCCGGCGGGGCGCCGAGCAGGGATTCCGCGTAGCCGGAGAGCAGCAGCACCGGCAGGCCGGGCCAGAGCTGCCGCAGCCGCCGCGCCAGGACCAGCCCATCCTCCCCCGGCATGGCGACGTCGCTGACCAGCGCCGCCGGCACCAGCCCCGCCGCCACCGCCTCCAGGGCGGCTTCGGCGCAATCGGCCACCACCACCTCATAACCGGCGCGCTGCAGCAGCCGCTCCCCCAGCTTGGCCAGGGGCGGCTCGTCCTCCACCAGCAGCACCGGGCCCCGACCCGCCCCGGCTGGCGGCGGCGCGGCGGCCTCGGGCTCCGGCGCGGGCCATTCCGCCGGGGCGTCCTGCCGCGGCAGGTGGATGCGGAAGCAGGTCCCCTCCCCCACCCGGCTGGTCACGCCGATCTGCCCGCCCGCCTGGGCGACGATGCCCTGCACCGTGGCGAGGCCCAGCCCGGTGCCGCCCTTCTCCGGCCTTGTGGTGAAGAAGGGCTCGAAGAGGCGGGGCAGGATCTCGGGCGGGATACCGCCGCCGCTGTCGGCCACCTCCAGCACCGCATAGCGCCCGGGCGGCAGGCCGCCCGCCCCCTCCCCCGCCGCCCGCAGCACCACGGCATGGCCGGTGGCGATCCGCAGCCGCCCGCCCTCCGGCATCGCCTGGCGGGCATTGGCAACGAGGTTCAGCAGGAGCTGGTCGAGCTGCCCGGGGTCGATCCGCACCCGCCGGCCCGGCTCCTCCAGCGCCAGCTCCAGCGCGATCCGGCTGCCGAGCAGCCGGCGCAGCAGTGGTGCCAGGCCGAGCAGGGCGGCGTTCAGCTCCAGGATCCGGGGCGCCACCGGCTGCTGCCGGGCGAAGGCGAGAAGCTGCGCGACGAGGCCCGCGCCGCGCCGCGCCGCCTCCTCCAGCGTGCCGAGATCCCCGGCCTGGCCGGGCTGCAGCCCCGCTTCCCGCAGCGCCGCCGCGCTGCCCAGGATGATGGCCAGCAGGTTGTTGAAGTCATGCGCGATGCCGCCGGCCATCCGGCCCACCGTCTCGAACCGGTCGGCGGTGGCCAGCCGCGCCTCCACCCGGCGCTCCGCGGTGCGGTCGGCGATGCGCAGCAGCAGCGCGCCGCCCGCCGCGGGCCAGGGCGTCGCCGTGACGTCCCAGGCGGTGTCGGCGGCCGCCACCGGATCGGCCGGGGCGGCGGCAAGGGGCGGCG